>JBMYYT010000132.1:0-6698 GCA_049609665.1 Flavobacteriales bacterium
TGCAAAAAAGATAATTTGAAGCATACTTGCATCTCCTAAAGCTGTAAATATATTACTTGGAAAAATATCAATCAAAGGCTGCAAAGGACCCGCATCTTGAGTAACTTTTGCTTTACCAATCATTACATCCGCATTTCCAGAATAGGTAGTTTTTATTTTTTCAATTGTTTCTTTAGGCATTCCATTTCCGGGTTGCACTATGTTGACAATGCTTAATCCAATGATAATTGCTATTAAAGTAGTTCCTATATAGATACTGATTGTTCGCAATCCCATTGATTTTATTTTGGAAATATCTTTTAAATCAGAAATTCCTTTGATTAATGAAGCAAGGATTAGTGGAACTGCTATTAATTTTAATAGATTAATGAAAATTTTACCAAATGGTGCTATCCAATCAGTCACAAAACCTTTGCCACCGCCAATGCTATTCATAATAAATCCAAAGGCGATTCCTAAAACCATCCCAATTATTATTTTCCAGTGTAATGCTAATTTTTTCATAGGGTTAAATATAAAAAAAGAAACTATTAAAACATACTTAGAAGTGTCATTCCTGCGAAGGCAGGAATCTTGGTAGGATAATGATTCTCGAGATTAATAGATTCCCTCCTTCGAGGGAATGACGGAATGGAGTGTATAAATAAGAAATGAACCTAAGCTCCAATTTCTTTTTTGCAAGCGGCTAATATTTTTTGTGCTCCAGCTAAATCATCGCTTTCAGCATAAGTTCTAAGCACTGGTTCAGTTCCCGAAGCTCTTATCATTAGCCATTCATCGTTATCAAAGAAAAATTTGAATCCATCTGTTTTGTCAATAGAGGTTACTTTATAATCTCCAAAAGAATCAAATTCATCTCTTGAACATTTGTCCATAATAGCAACTTTAAGTTCTTCAGTTATGTGTAAATCATCTCTTTGGTACTTGAAAGGGCCTACAATTTCATATACTTCCTCAATTAAATCTTCCAAAGATTTCCCTGACTTGGCCATGTATTCCCAAATCACTAATCCCATCCATATTCCGTCTCTTTCTGGAATGTGACCTTTAATTGCAATTCCTCCGGATTCTTCTCCACCAAGTAATACATCTTCGCGAGTCATTTTGTCGGCTATGTATTTGAATCCTACTTTTACTACTTCAAAATCTAATCCAAACTGTTTTGCCATTTTTCCTAAACGCGGTGTAGAGGAGGCAGCAGTTAATACTTTTCCAGTCATATTCTTATTAGTATGCAAATAGTTAACTAACAGCAACATAATATGGTGAGAGTCAATAAAATTTCCTTTACTGTCGTATAATCCTATTCTGTCTGCATCTCCATCTGTAGCTAACCCACACGCAATATCACCTGAAAGTCTTATTACTTCCGAAAACTCTAATAAGTTTTTGTGAATAGGTTCTGGTGCTTGTCCCATAAAAGATGGGTTATAATCACAATGCAAAAAATAGGTGTCTGGAAGTACTCTTTTTAATACATTTTGTCCTGCTCCGTACATGGCATCATATCCAAATTGTAATCCAGAATTTTTAATGGCTTCTAAATCAAAATTTCTTTCGATTGCTTCCACATACATAGTTTCCAAGTCATTGTACTCCAATAGTATGTTGTTTTCTAACACCACATTTTCAAAACTCTTGTCCGCAGTATCAGGAATCATATCTTGCACTTCTTGAACTTGATCAGGAGGTAAAGGACCACCAAAATGACCTTTTAATTTATATCCATTATAACTCGGAGGATTGTGACTTGCAGTAATTACAACACCAAGTGATGCTCTTAGTTTCACACAGGCCAAAGAAACCATTGGCGTAGAAACAAAATCTTTGGCAAGGATTACTTTTATTCCATGATTGATAAATACTTTTGTTGCAGTTTCAGCAAATAATTCTCCCGCATATCTGCAATCGTGACCAACCACAATAGTTGGGTTATCAGGAAACTCGTTAAGCACCCATTTAGCAGTAGCTTCCGATACTCTTGCTACATTTTCAACGGTATAGTTTTCTGCTATGATGGCTCTCCATCCATCTGTTCCAAATTTTATTTCGTGTTGTATCATGTTCTTGTTTTAAAGGGTGCAAATATAGGGAAAACATAGCATATATGAATAGTTAAAGATTAATGTAAAGTTAAGTTTTTTAGGATATTTCGTTTTAATCAATTTTATGGAAATTCATCACATTTAGTGTGGAATTTTTCTAAACATTTCTAAGTTTATAGTTCTGTAATGTTTAATAATTCTTTAAGAGTTTATTTTTAGTATCTCATTATCTCTTTTTGTACTTTGATTTTAAAAGTGTAAATTTACCTTTAAAACATTTAAAATGAGAAAAGTAATTTTGTTAATTTTATTTCTGTCAGGATTTTTAATTACATCTAAAGCAAGTGTACATATAGTTGTTAACAAAAATAATTCTGGATCTGGTTCTTTGAGGCAGGCAGTAATTAGAGCTAATGATGGTGATGAAATAAGATTTGCAGACAGTTTAATTTCAAATGGCACCGATAGCATTGTTTTATCTTCAGAAATATCTTTTAGCAAGAATTTAACTATTATTGGACTAAAAAAAGGAACTGATTCATTGATTCTGTCAGGAGGTGGAACTAATAGAATTTTTAATATTACTAACACCAGAAAGGTTGTTTTAGATTCACTTGTAATTACAAATGGAAGTTCTAATCGAGGAGGTGGTATTATTTTTGGGTACTTAGACTCATTGATTATTTTGAATTCAACAATAAGTTATAATTATTCATCTACTTATGGTGGTGGAATTTCATCAAATGGATTGACCAGCTCTCAATATTCATATAAAATTATCATTACTAATTCTAATATTAGTAATAATATTGCGGTTTTAGATGGAGGGGGAATTTACACTATTTATCAATATTCATTTGTAACTATAACTAATTCTATTATGGATGATAATTCTGCTGGAAGAGATGGAGGTGCAATTTGTTCAAGCTTTTCTGAATTCACAACTGACAGTGCTGTTTCTTCTATAAAGATAATTAATTCCAATATTGGCAATAATTCTGCCTCAGAAAATGGAGGTGGTATTTACTCTTATACTCAGGCCAGAGGTAGGAATTTTGCACGTTCTTTAATCAGTATTAATAATTCAAATATTACTCATAACACCTCTTCAAAAGATGGAGGTGGAATTTATTCTGATTCGGATAATTTATCATCAGTTATAGTTTCTAACTCAACTATTGACGGCAATACTGCTTCTAATGATGGAGGAGGAATCTGTTCAATAAATTATCATATTACGGGGACTCCAAATTTGTCAAGAATAATAGTAACTAACTCAAATATTACTAATAACTCAGCATTAGGCAATGCTGGAGGGGGATCATGCTGTGGTTCTGGAGGAGGAATATATTCGGTATGTTCAAGTACTTCTAATTCAACTGTTACAATTTCTAATTCTACAATTGACTTTAATTCCTCTAAAAACAACGGTGGAGGTATTAATTCTTCAGCTACAGAATCAGAGGTTACAGTTAATAATTCCACTATCGATAATAATAGCTCAATGACAAAAGGTGGAGGAATATATTCAAGAAATACTTCTTCAACATTCCCTTCCTCAGTTTTAATAAATAATTCCACATTTTATAATAACAAAAGTCAAAACGTTGGGGGTGGAATTTACTGTGAAGGGATTACTAGGTCCAAAGTTTTAGTTACAAATTCAACAATTTATAACAATACTGCCCTTAATAATGGAAATGGAATATATTCTTCTGGTTATTACACTAATGTTAATGCGATAAGTAGTATAATCTTTAATCCCAATGGAACAATTCAAAATATTTATGCGGAAGATAACTCTTTCCCAAATTATGGTTTTACATCTTTAGGTTATAATATTTTCAATGATAATAATACTAATTATACTTATCTATCATCAGATATAACAAATACTTCAACTTCTTTTTTGAGATTAGGTGTTCTTCAATTTAATGGTGGTACAACCAAAACTATTCAACCCTTATTAGGTTCAAATGCACTTAATAATGGAAATCCTGTCGATACTTCTAATGCTCAAAATGGATTTATTTTTGGAGTAAGAGAAAGAGGTGCTGCTGAACATGGTCATGTTGCCGAAATTAAAGAAAATTTGACTGATAATAGTGTAAATTTGTATCCGAATCCTGCTAAAAACGAGGTGACTATTTCTCTTAAAAATTCAATGAATAATTTAAAAATTCATTTGTTTGATACGAAAGGAAATTTAATTTATAATGAAATTATAGCTGAAGATATTAAGAATTATAAAATTGATGTATCTAAATATTCAGCTGGTTTGTATTATATGAATTTGATTTTCGGAGATGAATTAATCGTAAAAAAAATAATCATAACTAATTAATTCAATTCCCCCCTTCCAAAACCAACACAAACTCTCCTTTAATACTGGCTTTAGCTTCCAAATGATTAATAATTTCATCCAATGAGCCCCGAAAAGTTTCTTCGTGAAGTTTAGTAATTTCTCTTGAAAACGAGGCTTTTCGTTCTCCGCCAAAAAACTCTTTGAAGAGTTTAAAAGTCTTAACCACTCTGTATGGAGATTCGTAGAAAACCATAGTTTTAGTTTCTTCCAGCAAAGCTTCCATTCGTTTGTTTCTTCCTTTTTTTTGCGGGAGGAAACCTTCAAATACAAACCTATCACAAGGCAATCCAGAATTAACCAAAGCTGGTATAAGTGCTGTAGCTCCCGGTAGAGACTCAATTTCAACTCCTTGTTCTATACATTCTCGAACCAGTAAAAATCCTGGATCAGAAATCCCGGGAGAGCCTGCATCTGAGATTAATGCAAAAGATTGTCCCGAAGCGAGTTGTCGAGTCATTTCTTCAACCAACTTATGCTCATTATGTTGATGAAATGATTTAAGAGGTGTAGTTACTTCAAAGTGTTTCATCAGTTTTCCACTTACGCGAGTATCTTCACACAAAATCAACGAAACTTCATTGAGGACTTTAACAGCACGAAAAGTCATGTCGTCAAGATTTCCGATAGGAGTAGGGACGAGGTATAATTTTCCGTTCATAGTTATCGGGTTAAAACAATGTAATCTTTGAGAAGGGTTTTTAGAAATTTCATTTTATTCTTCGGAATCTCTTGAATTTCAAGCACATCAGCAGATTTTTGAATCAAATCTCTGGCAAAATTTTTATTTGCCTCATTAGGGTATCTTTTTACTCTGTCAATAGTATTTTTAATAAGCAACATATCATCGTCAGTAAGTTTTGTAACTTGATGGTAAACAGGCACGTAATCTTTGTTTTTTCCTATTCTGAGAATGTCTTTAATACTATATTTAGTGTCTGGATTTAGTTTTATAAGGGTTGTATTTGCAGATATATCACCTAATCGTTGTCCTTTATCCGAAGAGGAAACAAAGATAGCTGCAATTGCACCAGCACTCACCCAAATATCAATAACTCGGTAGGTCCATCTAATAAAATAATCGTTGATAGTGGGATTCTCTCCAGTAATTTTCATCACTTTAATATTCATGATTTTTTTTCCAATAGATTGACCGTCTAAATAAATTTCACAGAATAAATTGTAAAAAAAATAAACAGGAAGAAACAAAATATATACCATCACTTCTGCAACTAAAGTGCTATTAATAGAAATAGCTCCAATAAATAGCAAGCAGATGAAATAATAAACAGATAAAATAACACCATCTAAAAGAAAGGCAAGAATCCTCTGTGCTAAGGATGCCAATTCATATTGAATTGCAACATTGTTAGAAGTAAGTATTTCTGCTTTTTTCATTTAAATGATAATTTCGAGGCTGAACTTACTGAAAATTAAAGCTTTTGACCTGATAAACAAATATAAATAAATCTTAGGTTTTTGAGAGCTACAAACTCCGTAAAAAAGATATTTTATCTTCTACACATAGATTGAGCGTATAGTTCTATATTTGCGGGTGGAAAATTTGAACCCTTTTTCTTTGCCCAATTCTATTCGGTGTATTCATCAACAAATTGATATCGCGGAGGTTTCTCATTTTGGGATTACAATACGAGCAGGTTCAAGGGATGAAACTGATAAAGAGCAGGGTTTAGCTCACTTTATTGAGCATACAATTTTTAAAGGAACAAACTCTCGCAAGCCGTTTCACATCTTAAGTAGATTGGATGCAGTAGGGGGCGAAATTAATGCCTACACAACCAAAGAAGAAACTTGCATTTATGGTTCGTTTCTTAATATTTATTACGAAAGAGCAATTGAATTAATTGCTGATATTTTATTCAATTCTACGTTTCCTGCAAAAGAAATTAATAAAGAAAAAGATGTGATTATTGATGAAATCCATTCTTATATGGATTCTCCTTCCGAACAAATTTTTGATGATTTTGAGGACCAATTATTTGATGGTCATTCCATTGGAAGAAATATTTTGGGAACAATTGACAGTGTTAATTCATTTCAAAAAAGTAATATTCAAGATTTTATTCAAAGGAATTATTCTCCCGAAAACATTGCAATAAGTTCAGTTGGAAATATAAAAACAGCTAAGTTTAAAAGATTGTGTGAAAAGTATTTCAACCATAGTTTTAGCAATTCAAAAACGCACAAACGAATTCCTTTTAATTCTTATGTTCCTAAACATAATGAATATAGCAGAGATACTCACCAAGTACATTCGATGGTTGGGAATA
>JBMYYT010000133.1:0-6629 GCA_049609665.1 Flavobacteriales bacterium
GAAACAAACTTGGCAGTGGACCATAATCTATTGTTAATGGATGTGATGGACAAAGTTGCTGAAGATCATAATTTCAAAGTATTACTTCATGAGAAACCTTTTGCAAATCTTAATGGTTCTGGGAAGCATAACAACTGGTCTTTGTCTACAAACACTGGAGTTAATTTATTGCAGCCAGGCAAAAACCCAAAAGAGAACATCAGGTTTTTAACTTTCTTTGTCAATACAATTAAGGCTATTCACGATTATTCGGATATTTTGAGGTCAAGTATTGCAACTGCAAGTAATGACCATAGATTGGGTGCAAATGAAGCACCACCGGCAATTATTTCAGTATTCATAGGAGAGCAGTTGACTAAGATGCTGGATAATTTGGAGAAAAATGTAAAATCTGGAGCAATGACTCCTGATGAAAAAACGGCATTGAAACTGAATATTGGTAAAATTCCAGAGTTGATGTTGGATAATACGGATAGAAACAGAACTTCTCCTTTTGCTTTTACTGGAAATAAATTTGAATTTAGAGCTGTAGGTTCTACAGCGAATTGTGCAACTCCAATGATTGCACTTAACACGATAATCGCTAAGCAATTAGGAGAGTTTAAAAAAGCGGTAGATAAAAGAATTGATAAAGGAGAGAAGAAAGACATGTCTATCTTGAAAGAACTTCAAAAGTTGATTAAAGATTCTAAAAAGATAAGATTTGAAGGAAATGGATATGGAGATGAATGGGTAAAAGAAGCTGAAAAGAGAGGGCTTTCCAATTTGAGAGATACTCCAAGAGCAGTTCAGAAAGTTTCGGATAAGAAATATGTGAACTTGTTCAAAGAAATGGGAATTTTTAGTGAGGTGGAATATCATGCTCGTCAAGAAATTCAATTGGAAATGTACATGATGCAAATCCAGATTGAAGGAAGAATGATGGGAGATTTGGCTCAAAATCACATCATACCTGCAGCTGTTAATTATCAAAACAAATTAATCGAAAACATAACGGGTTTAATCTCCATTTACGGAGATAAAAAAGGAAAAGCAATGGCATATACTCAAATGAGTATTATGGATGAGTTGGCAGAACACTTGACAAAAGTGAAAAAGAAGTTGGAAAAAATGCTTGATATGAGAAAGAAAGCTAATAAAATTGAAGATCCATTCAAGAAAGCTGAAGCATACTGCGATACTGTAAAAATTCATTTTGATGACATCGCTTATCACTTGGATAAGTTGGAGATTTTAGTAGATGATGAGTTATGGCCATTGCCTAAACTGAGAGAGTTGTTGTTTACTAAGTAAATTTTAAATTGTCAGTTCGAGTGATTTTTCTGACCTAAGGAAGATAAAATTGTATCGAGAACTTATATGGAGTTCAAAAATTCTTATTCTCGATACAAATTTTACTCATTTCAATCGTAAAATTCACTCGAATTGACAGAATTTTATCAGAATAGTAAGTGAAAACATTATTAATAAGAATCAAATAGAAGGAGGAATTTTTAACAAAAAGATTCCTCCTTTTTTTATACTTTTGTTTACAACATTTCGTTTCTCATTTGTATGAAATCAATATTCCTCTGGATATTATTTATCTGTTTTACTTTATTTTCATTTTCTCAAAATGCTACAGTAAGTGGCGTATTTACTTCTGCCAGTTCGGGAGAAAGTTTGATAGGTGCTACAGTTGAAGTATTGGAGCTTAAAACCGGGACTGCATCCAATGTATATGGCTTTTATTCGTTGACTTTGCCTATAGGTTCTTACACCCTTAAATATTCCTATATAGGTTACAGAGATGTGATTGTAAAAATTGATTTAAAAGAAAGTATCACAAAGAATATCGAGTTTATTTCATCTGAAACTAAAATAAAAACTTTTACTGTAGAAGACGAGAAAGGAGACGAGAATACAAATGGAACTCAAATAGGAACAGTGGAGTTGGATGTGGAGAAAATAAGAACTCTGCCCGCATTTATGGGAGAGGTTGATATTATAAAGACTATTCAACTTTTACCAGGGATTCAATCTTCTGGAGAAGGAAATACTGGTTTTTATGTAAGAGGGGGTGGCCCAGATCAAAACTTAATTTTGTTGGATGAAGCGGTTGTCTACAATGCAGCTCATCTGTTTGGTTTCTTTTCTGTTTTCAATGCAGATGCAATCAAAAATGTGAATGTCATTAAAGGAGGTATGCCAGCCAATTATGGTGGAAGACTTTCTTCGGTGTTGGATATTAAAATGAAAGATGGAAATAACAAATCTTTCCATGCAGATGGTGGAATCGGAATTATAGCCTCAAGATTAACTTTGGAAGGTCCAATCGTAAAAAATAAAAGTTCTTTTTTGGTATCTGGTCGAAGAACTTACATTTCCGAATTAGCCCAACCTTTTATCAAAGATGATGCTCCAATCAAAGGCTCAGGATATTATTTTTATGATTTGAATGCCAAGTTTAACTATCAAATTTCCAATAAAGACAGACTTTATTTAAGTGGATATTTTGGTAAAGATCAGTTCAATTACACCCAATCTGAATCGGATTTTTCTCTGGAGATTCCATGGGGAAATGCCACAGCTGCATTGAGGTGGAATCACTTATTTTCGGATAAATTATTTTTAAATACGACAGCAATATATAGTTCCTACGATTTTACTTTTAAAGGAAAACAAGATGATTTTCAATTTGGATTATATTCAGGTGTTAGAGATTGGAATTTGAAAGCAGATTTTAATTATTATCCAAATCCGAAACACACAGTTAAGTTTGGAGCTAATTATACGTATCATACTTTTATTCCAAATAATGTAACTGCCAGTCAAGGAGATACAGAGTTTGATTTTGGAGGTGCTGTGAGGTTATTCGCCAACGAAGGAGCTATTTATGCCTTGGACGATTGGGAAGTATCTGAATTATTAAAAATTAATGTTGGAGTAAGAGCTTCATTTTTTCAGCATATTGGCCCTTTTACCCGATATATCAAGGATAATGATGGAAATACAATTGAAGAAATTGAGTATTCAAAAAATAAATCTTTAAAAACTTATATCAGACCCGAACCAAGATTAACAGGGCGATATATTTTAGATGAAAAATCTTCGTTGAAATTCGGGGCGACTTTAAATTATCAATACATGCATTTGGTTTCGGTAGGAGGGAACTCACTGCCAACAGATTTATGGATACCTTCTACGGATGTTATTAAACCTCAATTGGCCTCACAAATTAATTTAGGTTATTTCCGAAATTTCAAAGAAAATATGTTTGAAACTTCCGTTGAGGTGTATTACAAGGATTTGCGAAATTTAGTTGAATTCAAAGACGGGGCAGATCCAAGTGATGGGGTTAATGACAACATTGATAATCAATTGACTTTTGGAAAAGGATATTCTTATGGAGCTGAATTTTTCATCAAAAAAAGTTACGGAAAATTATCTGGTTGGGTTGGCTATACCTGGTCGAGAACAATGAGACAATTTGACGAATTGAACGATGGCAATGAGTATCCTGCAAAATTTGACCGAAGACATGATTTATCAATTACGGCTGGCTATAAACTAAATGATCGTTGGACATTCGGAGCAATTTTGTTTATGCAACTGGGAATTCAATTACGCTTCCTGCCTCTAAGTATTTTGTTGAGGGAGAGTTGCTTGTAGAGTATGCTCCAAGAAATAGTTACCGAATGGAAGCCTATCACAGAGCGGATATTTCGGCTACATGGTATGGAAAAAAACACAAAGAATATAAAGACGTAGAGACAGGTGAAATGGTAAAGAAAGAAAAGAAATTTACCTCTAACTGGAACTTCTCTGTGTTTAACCTTTACAACAGGAAAAACCCATATTTTATTTACTTTGACAATACAGGAAATTTAACCAATGGAAATTTAGATGTTTCGGCTCTTCAAGTTTCGTTGTTCCCTATTTTGCCTTCTGTCACTTGGAATTTTAGCTTTTAATCAATGAATAAATTAAATTTTATATCAGTTATCTTTTTTATGAGCATTTTCTTATGCTCTTGCGAAAAAGAAATTGACGTGGATTTGCCAACTCCTGACGAAAAACTTGTAGTTGAAGGAGTAATTGAAACAGGTACTTTTCCTTATGTAGTATTGAGTAAATCTTCTGCTTTTTTTGACCCCACAGATATTCAATCAGTGGCAAGTTCTTATGTTTCGGATGCTACGATTACCATTTCGGATGGAACAACTACTAATACAATGACGAAGTTGTGTTCGGGAACTCTAACCGATCCTCAGAAAGAGCAATTAGGAAATCTTTTGGGAATTCCTTTAGCTGTTTTACAAAACTTCAATATTTGTGGATATACAGACTTAACGATGTTAGGGGAAGTTGGAAAAACTTATTCTATTACAATTGATTGGAAAGGAGAAGAATACAAAAGTTCAACTACCATAGTTCCCCCAGTAGCGTTGGACTCAACTTGGTTTGAGGTGTTTGGTGAAAGAGATTCGTTGGGGTTTATTTATGCTTACATGACAGAACCAGCAACCGAAGGAAATGCTTACAGATGGTTTGCTCGAAGAATAAATAAATATGATTATGGACCAAATGTAGGAGAAGTAAAAGATGCAAGATTTCTGCCTCCAACAAGTTCAGTGTTTGATGATGAGTTTGTGAACGGTACTTCCTTTGAGTTTGCTTACAACAGGGCAAGAGGGTCAGATAAACCAGACGATGTGCCACCAGAAAGAAGTTTTTTTAAAGTTGGAGATACGGTTGTTGTCAAGTTTTGTTCAATTGATAGAAAAGTACATGACTTTATTGATAAAGCTGAGGAACAACAACTATCAACAGGTAATCCTTTTGCAGCTCCAATAAATATTAAATCTAACATAAGTAACGGGGCTTTAGGTCTTTGGGCTGCGTATAGCCCTTTCTATGATACAGTGGTTTGCAAAAGATAACTTTTGTTTAACATATTAATTTCTATATTTGGCAATAACTAACCAAAAAAAGAAAAAATTATGTTAAAAGAATTTAAAGCGTTTATCACAGGCGGAAATGTGATTGAATTTGCAGTTGCAGTAATTATGGCTACAGCAATTGGAGGAGTAGTAAAAGGATTTGTTGATTTAATTGTTATGCCGGTTGTGGGGCATTTTGCTGGAGGAACGGATTTTTCGAAATTGAAAATCACACTTACAGAAAAAGCTGATGCCGTCATGTCTGAAAGCGGAGAAATAATAACTGCGGCTGTTCCTGAAAATGCTATTATGTATGGTGCATGGATAAACACTATTATAAATTTATTAATTGTTGGATTCGTAATGTTTATGATGGTTAAAGGATACAATAAAATTAAAAAGAAAGAAGAAGAGGCTGCACCAGCAGGACCTTCTCAAGAAGATTTATTAGCTGAAATCAGAGATTTATTGAAAAAATAATCTTTAGATTAATAGAATTTGAAAGAGCATCTTATGAAAATAAGGTGCTTTTTTTGTTTTAGAATCTCACATCATTCTGTTGATTCTTATCAATCTTAGTTGGTCCTCTTTCAAACTTTTCAGTAGGACTCATTTCCGCCTTGTACTTTCTGTATCTTTTTCGAGCTTCAACTACAAATAGGCTACCTGGATAATCAAACATTAATTTTTCATACAATCTCATAGCCGCTTTAGGACTATTTAATTGATTCTCTTCTAATTCCGCCAGTTTAAAAATGGCATTGTCAGCAAGAATATCTTCGCTAAACTCAGTAATTATTCTTTCGAGAAATCTCTTAGCAATTTCAAAATCTTGTTTCTTATAAGCAATCTCATATTTTTTGTACAAAATTTCATCTATCAAGCTGTGCATAGGATCTCGGTAAGTAATAGAGTCCAGAGTTTTAATCGCTAAATCAAACCTATTTTGAAAAATTAATAAATCAGCATGAGAAAACTGTTTCATATTAATAGGAGTGGTATCCATATTGTAATTGTCAGTAATCAAAAGAGACAGATCAATAGCATCATTTGAAATCAATTTTGAAGTAGAAGCTTTCAATCCATCCAATTGGTTTTGAGACCATTCGAAGTCACCACTATAGTAATATAATTTAGCATTTTTGAATTTAGCTTCCGAACCAATAATGTCGTATTTAAATTCTTTTTCTACTTGCATATACAAAAGTGAGGCATCCCAAATTTCGTTTTTTAGCATATACACATCAGCTAATCTAATTTTGTTTAATGCTTTTCTTTTTGGAGATAATCCTGGATAGGTGAGGAGTTGTTTGTAGAGAGTCTGAGCAGTATCAATATTATGAATATAAAACCCTTCTACATAGGCTAATCCTTCCAATAGAGGAGCTTTATCTTCTATTGATTTAATCTCTTCAAGAGTCGCTAAATATCTGTTTCTTAATTTAAAAACATCAGATTGCGTATAGTTTGCGTTTGCAAATATTTTTCTTTGTAATGCATTTAAAATTTCTTGTTTTGAGGCAATTAGAAAATAATTATCCTCATCGTATTTATTGATTACGTATTCGTAAGCTTCAATAGCTACATCGTATTTTTTGTTGGAAACGCACAATTTGGCAAAATTGTAAATTTTCTCTCCTTTTGCTTTTGTCCGTTTATCCATTGATTTTACTTGAATAAAAGCACTTTCAAAATCATTTCTTTGCT
>JBMYYT010000134.1:0-6626 GCA_049609665.1 Flavobacteriales bacterium
AATTGTTAAACTTGATAAGACTTCTTTTAGTGGAGATTTTAATTCAGACTCTTCCATATTGCGGATTAATTCAGACTTGTATATTGAGGAGATAAGCAGTGACAGCAACGTTTATTTTTCTAAGAAACCCTCTAAAATAGATATTGGGAAGAGTAAATTTACGACCAATAAAATTTGGTTGGACAAAGGAAAAATTTCCATAGGTGAAATGACTCTTGATGTAAGTAGTGTTTTTGATTTAAAAAAGAAGACCAGCAAAATCAATGCAATTGCTGAGAATGTGACTATATCTGATGTGTTTTCATTGATGCCAAATGAAGTAAGTAAAGAACTGAAATCTTACAAAACCGATGGAAAAGTTAATGGAGAAATTGAGATTTTGACCAAAAAAAATCAAGACATACCAACTATTAGCTCGGCTTTCAATATCGTTAATGGAACTGTGACTGAATCGAGTTCTGGTGCTAAATTGTCAAATTTAACTCTGGATGGAACTTATGAACTTTCGCCATGGAAACAAAGACTTGAATTGACTAAGGGCTCTGGAAATTTGGAAGGAGGAAAGTTCAGCATTACAGGGAAAATGATTGGTAAAAACATTCAAACAATTTTTAGTTCGGTTCAGGGCGACTTAGAATTAAGCAATTTGCAAAAATTTATCAATGTTGATGCCATAAAAGAAATGACTGGTCAACTCAAACTAAACAATCAGTTTAGAGGAACTTTAAAAAATGAGAAATTGACCGTGAGTGAGTTTAACGGAACTGCCAAGTTAACGAATACCTCTGTAAAATTGAAGAATGCTAACGATAGCTATTCTGGATTTTCGGGTAATGTTACTTTCAACCGGTTCAACTCTAATGCAACCTTCAATGGAAAATATGGAAACTCAGATTTATCAATCAACACTCAGTTTTCTAATTTCATCCCTTATTTGTTTAATAATCAGCAGTTAAAAGCAAATTTTTATCTTCAGTCCAAATTACTTGAATTGGATAAATTGTTGGGTGTAGATAAAGAAGAAACAGAATCTGGCGAAGATACAACCGGAATTAAATTACCAGAAAGAATATTGGCAACGATAAGAACCAATATTGAAAAATTGACTTACGAAAAACATAGTTTGACCAATTTGAGTGGAAATGTCAGTTTAAATCAAAACAGGATAAGTTCAAACAACTTGAAGTTCAATGCCAATAACGGAAATTATAATGTAACAGGCTCAATCAAGAAAAACGAAAAGGGATTTATCCTCAATTCCAATATGGTTTGTGGGCAAATTGACATTAGTAATTTTTTGGAAAAGTTTGATAATTTTGGACAAACTACACTCCGTCACGACCATTTATCAGGAAATGCCAATGCAATTATATCAATGCAGGCAAATTTAACAAAACACTTAGAGATTGATTTAAATACCTTGAATGCCAAAACGGAATTTTCAATTTCGAATGGTGTATTACGAAATTTAGAATTGTTCGATGAAATTGGAGAGTACCTCAAAAGCAATGCGATTTCAAGAAGTATTGTAAAAGTGGATGAACTTTCCAAAAAACTTAAAACCGTAAAATTCTCAGAGTTTAGCAATACAGTAAATATTAGTAATCGTAAAATATCTATTCCATCTATGTTTATCAAAACTTCGGCAATGGATATTGGTTTGCACGGAAGTCAAACTTTCGATTATGACATCAATTACGGAATTAGTATCAGATTGACTGATATAATGACTAAGAAAAAGGATACAGAATACGGCTATATCATAGACGATGGAAGTGGAGCGAGGCTTTTTCTATTAGTCACAGGAACTGTGGATGAACCAGAATTTAGATTGGACAAAACTGGACGAAAAGAATTTAATCAGCAAAAAAGGTTGGAGGAAAAAAACAATGTAAAAGGAATTTTAAAAGATGAATTTGGCTTTTTTAATAAAGACAGCTCGGCAGTTAAAAAGAAGCAAAAACCTAAAGAAAAACCCAAATTTAATGTGGATTGGGGAGAAGAAGAAAAGAAGGATAAATTGCCAGAAACTAAGCCAAAAGAAGAGGAAAAGAAGAAGAAAAAGAAAAAATCTTGGTTGGACAAACTCAAAGGCAAAGAAGAAAAGAAAGATGTAAAATTTGAAGTAGAGTAAATTTTTGTAAAAAACCACAATTAAACAGTTCAAAAAAATTAACTTTACTATTCTTAAAACCCGTCAATAATGAAAAAAACAATCCTATCATTTTTATTATTATTAGCCTCATTGTTGGGGTTTTCTCAGATTTACGACCCTGTAGACTGGAGTTATTCAGTAGAACAGAATGGCAACGAAGCGACTTTAATTTTCTCAGCTACAATTGAAGAAGGATGGCATGTGTATTCTCAAACATTGGAGAGTGATGATGGACCGGAGCCCACACAAATTTGGTTTACTCCTAATGAAAACTATGAATTAATAGGGAAAACTACTCAATCCAAAACCTACAATGAATATGACCCGAACTTTGATATGAACCTTTCATATTTCAAAGATAAGGCGGTATTCAAACAAAAAATAAGAATAAAAACTGATAAGAAGTTTACCGTTTTGGACACTATTCGTTTTATGGTGTGCAATGAATCCATGTGTTTGCCTCCAGAGGAATTGGCCAATAGTTTTGAATTGAATAATAATTCAACTCAAAATGTAATTGAAAAAACTATGGATTTAGTAGGAAACCCTACTGAAACATTGTCAATTGGAGGAATATCAGGAGCCGAAGGTGAAGCTGAAGAAGAAACTCATGAGGGAGAAAGTGATGGCCTTTTAGAACCAGTTAAATGGGTTATTTCTTCCGAGAAAGTGGGTGAAAATTTATATGAGATTTCAGTGAAAATGAAAATCATAGAACATTGGCATGTTTTTTCGAGCATCCAGGATAGAGATGATGGACCTATTGTAACTGAGTTGAACGTTTTTGATTCTACTGAATTTGAATATGTTGGAGGAATAGAAGAAGTAGGAAATAAGATATCCATCTACGATTCTACTTTTGAAATGACTGTTCATTATTATGAAAACGAAGTTGAATTTAAACGAAAAATAAAAGTTACAGATCCTTCACAACCAATTCAGGGAGAGCTATATGGACAAACTTGCAGAACAAGTTGTATTTTAATAAATCCTTTATTTAAAATAGATTTGAATACGGGTAAAATGATTAGTGAGGAAAAAGAATCGTTGGGAGACAATTCTTATGCTACCTCTATTCTACCCGACATGTCAAATTTTGATTTGGACAATCCGATAAATGATTGCGGTGGAGAATCAAGTAATTCAAAAGAAAAAAAAGGACTTTGGTTACTATTTTTGATGGGAATCGGGGGAGGGCTAATCGCACTTATTACTCCTTGTGTGTATCCAATGATACCACTGACAGTTAGCTTTTTTACTAAGGGAGGACAAGATTCAAAAGGAGGATTAGGAAAAGCTGCTTTATATGGGTTTTTTATATTTCTTATATACGTTTCGTTGAGTTTACCATTTTGGTTCACTAATGCGGATCCCGAAATTTTAAATGGAATTGCTACAAGTCCAATATTAAACTTAATTTTCTTTGCCGTATTTGTCTTTTTTGCCTTTTCTTTTTTGGGATATTATGAATTAACTCTTCCTGCAAAGTGGAGCAATAAGGTAGATTCTGCATCCAATATGGGCGGAATTATAGGAATTGCATTAATGGCATTGACATTAGCTTTGGTTTCATTTTCTTGTACGGGACCAATAATTGGATCTGTATTAGCCGGAGTATTGTCTGACGGTCCATTGCCCCTTACAGTAGCGTTAGCAGGATTTGGTATTGCTTTGGGTCTACCTTTTGCACTTTTTGCTGCGTTTCCAAGTATAATGAAAAAAATGCCGCAATCAGGTGGTTGGCTTAATGCTGTTAAAGTTGTATTAGGATTTTTAGAATTGGCATTAGCTCTTAAGTTTTTATCAAATGCTGACTTAGTTTCTCAGTGGGGATTAATCAAACGAGAGTTGTTCTTTGGATTATGGATTTTGATTGGATTAGGATTGGTAGCATACCTTTTTGGATTAATCAAATTTCCTCACGACCATGGAAAACCAAAATTATCTTTTTTTAGAGTTTCGTTTGCCATTATGGTTTTGGCATTTGTCATTTATCTCATTCCTGGATTGACTTGCGGAGAAAACTCAAACAGAAGATTGGTAAGTGGATTTCCTCCTCCAATGCACTACAGCTATTGTAATGATGGAGATGAGAGCCATGAGAATTCTGAAGAGGAATCAAATGACCATATTAAGTTTTACAAAGATTACGAAGAGGCAGTTGAGATAGCAAAAGCTCAAGACAAGCCTGTTCTTATTGATTTTACTGGATGGGCATGTGTTAACTGCAGAGAGGTTGAGGAGAATATTTGGACAGACTCAGCAGTTGAATCTCTCATTAAGAATGAATTCATTTTAGCCTCATTATATGTAGATGACAGAACTTTATTGCCTAAAGAAAAACAGGGTGAAGTGGACATAAAAACGTCTAAAGGAAAAATAAAAACTAAAGTTGTGAAAACCATTGGAGATAAGTGGATTATTTTTGAAACATTGGTTTTCAAGAATATCGCTCAACCGAGGTATGTTTTAGTTTCGCCTGATGGAACTTTACTAAATAACCCGATAAGTTATTCTGACATTAAAAAAGGTGGAGGTGCTGAGTTTTATGCTGACTTCTTAAGATGTGGAATTGAAGCTTACAATAAAATAAAATAGCATTTTAGAAGTTGTAAATAAATGAAACAAGCCCTTTTCTTAATCCTTTTTGTTGTCAGTATTCTTCTAATTCAATCTTGTGGAGGTTCTTGTAATCCTCCCAAGGAAATTGATACTCCTGAAATTGCAATTGACACCATCGTGACTGATATGAAGTATGGTTTTGATTTCAATAATTATGATGTCCACGAAGGAGAAGTAAAAAAAGATTGGACGCTGAGCCATTTGTTTGCCAAATATGATGTGTCTCAAGCTGAAATCAATGAGGCTTACATTATATCAAAGGACAGTCTTAACCTAAACTATATTTCAAAAGGGAATAAATATTACATGCTTTGTAAAAAAGATGAAGACACGATCCATAATTTGGAATATGCCATTTACATTAAGAACCCAGTGGAGTACTTCGTATTTAATTTTTCTGACACTGTTGCGGTCCATGCAAAAAGAAAAAAGGTTGACTTAATACTTAAAGAAATAAGTGCAAGAATAAACAAAGGAGGAAATGTATCTTTTGCCATAGAGCGAGAGGTTGGAGCAAAAGTAATTAGTTTCCCCTTGGTAGATGGGATTGCAGAAATTTATCAATGGAGTATTGATTTCTTTCACATTCAACCCGATGATAAAATGAAAATCATTTATGAAGAAAAATCTGTTGAAGGAACTCCAATAGGAATTGGCGAAATAAAAGCAATGTTATTTTATCACAAGGATAGAGATTTTTATGCTTTTCGATATGATACGGATTCTTCAACAGGATATTACACCGAGGAAGGAAAAGGGATGAAGAGTTTGTTCCTTTCAGCCCCATTAAAGTATACCCGAATGAGTTCAGGGTATAATTTGAAAAGAAGAATAAGACAATACGGATACAGAATAAAACCTCATTTAGGCACTGACTATGCGGCTCCTCGTGGAACACCAATCTGGACCACTGCCGATGGAGTTATCTCACGAAGAGGCTATGGCAGAGGAAATGGAAACTTTGTTAAAGTAAAACACAACGGAACGTATTCTACTCAATACCTCCACATGTCCAAGATTGCAGACGGAATTACAGTTGGAAAGTACGTAAAACAAGGAGAAATAATTGGTTATGTGGGAAGTACAGGTTCATCCTCTGGAAACCATGTTTGTTACCGTTTTTGGAAGAATGGAAAACAAGTGGATTCGCGTAAGCAAAAATTTGAAAATGCAAAACCGATGGATTCGACTAAGCTTAAAACATATATGGTTTATTTGGATTCTGTAAAACCTATTTTGGATAGAATTGAGTATCCAGTTTTGGATACTGTTTCTGTTAAAATGGATTCTTTGGAAGGAAGAATTGAGGATAGTTTGTGATTGTTAAAAACAAAATTGCTTTGCTCAAATGACTCATTTTTTCTTAAGTTTAAGAAATGAAAAATTTATTACTTTTCTTTCTTCTGAGTTTGTCTACCCATTTAGGTATTTCTCAATCTACATCAAACAATTATTTTTGGCGAAATGTTGAAATTTATTATTCTCCGTTTCAAACAAGGATTGGGGGATTTGAATATGATATAAATCGAATAAATGAAGAAGGAGATGTTGACACGAGAACAAAAGCAAGTTTTCTGTCAACAAATGATTTTGAATTTGGGTTGAATTATCTATTTAAAATTAAAAAAGCAAATTTAGGAATTGGTCTTTCATATTACTCAGACAGCTATAATTATTCTGTATATGCCTCAATAACAAACAGATTGTACAAAATTGACATGAAGGGTGTTTCGATAAATTTATTTTTTAGAAAAGAACTCTCGCCAAACACAACTTTAGATTTAGGACTAAATACAAGAATTAGAACAAATTACAAATCAAATAGAAACAATTATTCTGATAACGAACT
>JBMYYT010000135.1:0-6573 GCA_049609665.1 Flavobacteriales bacterium
ACCCAAGCCTTAACAAATCCAGTATGTGGATCCATTGACATCATTCCTGCTCGTAAGAAACTTTTAAGGTATCGGATTTTATTCATAGGAGAAATTACTGTATCCTTTTCATATCCTTTTTCTGTCCAATCAAATACTTGAGTGGCAACTGGTGTATTAAAAATAGTATCGATTTCAGCCTCTGTATAAGTTGGATTAATGTGTTCTTTATTAAAGTTACAGATATACTTATCTCCTTTTTCTTTTGTTCCAGGACGTTCACATACTGCACAAGCTTTTCCAGTTAAGGTTTTGTAGAGCATGGTTTGTTTTTTTGCAATGTCCAGTATTTGTTTCTCCTCTTTTTTATCAACAGCTTTTACAAAAGGATACCTCGGGTAAGAGTATTTACTTTTCATTCTCTTATGTAAAGCAGGCTGAAGTTCTGTTTTCAAATGTTGCATCACAGCCCATTCCGCATATTTCTGCATTCTGGAATCAATAGTCGTGTATATTTTCAATCCATCTTTTCGAATATTAAAGGCTTTTCCAGTTTCTTTATTTAGATATTTAAACTCTCCATCCTCATTTTTTTCCTTCATCATCTTGTTAAGCTGAGCTCTTAAACTCTCCCTAAAATAAGGCGCAATCCCTTCCTTGTGATCTACTGAAGTTAGGTTAAGTCCCAAAGGCAAAACACGAATAGAATCATATTCTTTTCTATTCAAATAATCATTTTTCAACATTTGTTTTAATACAACCTCTCTTCTTTTTACTGCATTTTCTGGAAATCTTTTTGGATTATATTTATTCGGATTTTTCACCATTCCAACCAAAGTAGCTGCTTCTTGAATATTTAATTCTGATGGACTTTTACTAAAATAAATTTTTGATGCAGAGTGTATTCCAACCCCTTGATTCAAGAAATCAACTTTATTAAAATACATCGTTAGTATCTCTTCCTTGGTATATCTTTTCTCAAGCTTTGCTGCAATAATCCATTCTCCGAATTTCTGTTTAATTCTGTCAATAATGTTTGTTGCTCTTTTCCCATACAAATTCAGCGCTAATTGCTGAGACAAGGTACTTCCTCCACCATCTCTACCCATTCCTCTAATTGCTCTTGCTAATGCTTCAGCATCAACTCCTGAGTGTGAGTGAAACCTTTCGTCTTCAGTAGCGATAAGGGCATTAACTAAATTCTTTGAAAGCTCGTGATAGTCTACGTGGGTTCTGTTTTGCACATAATATTCTCCAATAACTTTATCGTCAGAAGTAATTACTTGTGATGCTAAATTACTTTTTGGGTTATCCAAATCCTCAATACTTGGAAGTTCCGTAAAATAACGAACAATAAATAGAACCAAAGCCAAGGCAATAAAAGGCCCTACAACAATCAGCCAGATAAGTCTTTTCCAAAACTTTCTCTTTTTGGGTTTAGGTGTGTTTTTCTTACTCATTACGTTTAATTATTTTAAGTCCAACATCTTTTACTTCCAGCAGTTCGTTATCCCTCATTCCTTGGGTGAAATTAAAGCTATACAAACCTCTAACAGGCAACTTGGTTCTCAGGAACCACATACTATTCTCAATCACAGTTCCGCTTGCAGTTTTGCCAAGCCACTTTCCATTAGGTCTGGCAAGGATAAATTGTGCGGTATCTGTTTTGGTTTTTCCATCTGGAGATTCAAGCTTCCAAAAAACAAAAATATTGGCATAAGGATAATCATTGGTGTTTCTCAAATTGAAGAAAAAATCATACAACTTGGTGGTATCCTCAATCTCAAAATCAAAAGACTTTGTCTCTTTCATATCCCATGACTGATTATCAACTTCAGTATATTGCTGATAATAAATATCCTCTCCCTTGCAAGAATTTAAAGCAACTGCAAGAATCAAAAACGAAAAAATTAAGACTTTATTTTTTTGCATTTGGGTTCTTATTCTTATTTCGGTTATTATTGTTCTTCCTGTTTTTGTTGTTGTTATTTCTTCGCTTCTTTTTCTTTTTGAAATTACTATCAAATCGAGTCAAACTGTCTTGTGCATCCACAGCAGCATATTTTTCATCTACTACAGGCTCAAAATCAACAAACTCCTTGAGGCTTAAAGGTTTCTTTCCTGCTTTGTTCATCTCAATTATTTCATGAACTCTATCTACAGACAATCCAATAAAATCATTATTCCTATCCTTGGATTCAACTGAATACCACATCATTCGTTGAAACACATCTGTTTTCATGTGTCTTGCCTTTCCTCCTTCAGTTTGGAGTTTAACCGATGTTTTTGGAAAAGTTTTCATCAATTCCATGTAGGCATCCAATTCGAAATTCAAACAACATTTCAGTTTACCACATTGTCCCGCAAGTTTTTGTGGATTAAGAGAAAGTTGCTGATATCGAGCAGCAGAAGTATTTACCGAACGGAAATCAGTTAACCATGTAGAACAACACAATTCTCTTCCGCAAGAACCAATCCCTCCCAGTTTCCCTGCTTCTTGACGCATTCCTATTTGTTTCATTTCAATTCTCACCTTGAATTCTGTCGAGAATTTTTTGATCAATTCTCTAAAATCCACGCGCTGATCCGCTGTGTAATAGAAAGTAGCTTTACTCATATCCCCTTGAAACTCAATATCACTGATTTTCATTTTGAGTTTTTCTTCAATTGCCAAAGTTCTTGCTCTTGGCATTATTCTTTTTTCCTCTTCACGTGATGCATGCCAAGTAGCAATATCTTCATCGTTCGCTTTTCTTAGGATAGAAGGCAAATTTCTTTGGTCAGTAATTTTCTTTTTACTCAACTGAAGTTTAACCAATTCTCCTTTGAGAGAGACAACTCCCACATCAAATCCACTTGCAGACTCAACGCAAATTATATCCGAAGAATTAAGCGGTAAGTTATTACTGTTTTTAAAGTATTCTTTTCTGTCATTTTTAAATCTGACTTCTACGATATTAAACTGTTTTTCACCAGAGGGTATTTGCATATTTTCCAACCAGTCGAATACTGTCATTTTATCACAACCTCCAGTCCCACAAGAACCGTTGCTTTTGCAACCCTTTGGAACTCCAGAAGTATTATTTGAGCATGATGAACATCCCATGTTTTATAATATATTTTGAAACTAATTCTTAACGAATTAGTTATATAGTTAGTATTGAAACTTGAGAATTAATTATTGAGTATCCACAAGTTATTTGTATCAAATATACTTGATTATTCACACGAATAAAAACAATAAGGAGGGATTATTTTTTAATCAGTTTGAAAAGATTGAAAGACAAATCCAAAAACAAAATTTTGGCATTGGCATTTCTATCAATATGATAGTGAGCTTCCGACATTATTTCATGGAGTTTGGCTATATTTCGCTCATGGATGTATGGCATAAAATTCTTGATAAACGCCTTATGTGAGTCCGAAGTTTTTACCTGTTCAAGTCCAACAAAATTACCAATCAAGCTTTTCTGAAAAATAGACAGAACGAATAACAGAAAAGTTTTTTGCTTTTCTTTTCCCATTTTTTGTACTTCTGCTACAAATTTAATCGCACCTGCTACATCCTTTTTAAAACACAACCTCATCCATGACACAAAAGAATCAAAATAAAAACTTTGGCTATCTCCAGATGATATTTCGCTTAAAGCTGAGGAAAAACTTCCGCTTACATAACTTGTAATTTCACTTGCTTTTTCCTTATCAAAACCTTTTTCAGTAAGGGATTGAACTATTTCTTCATCCGAAATCGGATTAAGTTTTACAATCTGTGTTCGAGAAATAATTGTAGGAAGAATAAATTCTAAATCTTCTACGCATAAAAATATCAACGTATCTTTTGGGGGTTCTTCTATAAGTTTCAATAATTTATTTGCCGAAGGAATATTCATATTTTCTGCCAACCAAATAATCAACACTTTGTATCCTCCCTCGTAAGATTTTAAGCTCAGCTTATTAAATATCGCCTCACTTTCTTTCACCCCAATGATTCCCTTCTTCTTTTCATTATCGTTTTTAAAATACCAATCCTGCTCAGTCGAATATGGGTTTTCCACCATCATTTCTCTCCATTGTGCAAGAAAATCATCTGACTTATTCATATTCCCTAAAATCTGAACGGGAAATGAAAAATGCAAATCTGGGTGAGTTAATGTGTTTATTTTCAAACATGAAGGGCAAGTACCACAAGAATCTCCATTGGTTTTGTTTTCACAAAAAACATACTGAGCATAGGCTAACGCCAGAGGGAAAATTCCATAACCCAACTTCCCTTGAAACATCTGAGCATGACTAATTCTATCTGAATTAACAGTATTGATTAATTTCTCTTTTAGATTATTTTGTCCTACAACCTCTTTGAATAACATAAATCAAATGTATGAAATTTAGTAAAAAGTAAGGAGTGATTAGTTAATAGATTTAGTCTAAATAATTCCTTACTGGAAGTTTCCTAAATGAATGACCAAACTATAAATTTTGAGAATATATAAACTTAAATCTAATAAAGGGTTGATGATAATCATCATTTTTTTGGTATCACTTTCAATACAAGAACATTGGCGAAAAACTAAAAAACAAAATTCTTTATCCTAAAGGGCAAAAATTCTTTGTTTCTTTGCAGTATAAAGAAATAAAAATGGCACACAAAGCAGGTTTTGTAAATATTGTAGGAAGTCCCAATGTGGGAAAATCGACCTTGATGAATGGATTGGTGGGAGAAAAAATGTCTATCATCACATCCAAACACCAAACAACTCGTCACAGAATAAGAGGAATTGTAAACGGAAATGATTTTCAAATTGTGTATTCGGATACTCCCGGAGTGCTTGAACCTAAATACAAATTGCACGAAAAAATGATGGGCTTTGTGAGTGAATCTCTTCGTGATGCTGATATTATTTTATTGGTAACCGATATTTTTGAAGATTCTATGAATCACAAAGAGACTTTGGCGAAAATCCAAGACATGAAAGTGCCAAAATTTGTGTTAATCAATAAAATTGATCTTGCGAAAGACATGACTGTTGTAGAAGAAAAAGTTGAACTTTGGTCCCAATTAATGCCCGGAGCTCAAATTCTTCCGATTTCTGCTTTGGAGAAAGTAAATACTGATTTTGTTATTTTAAAAATAAAAGAACTACTCCCAGAATCACCTGCTTATTTCCCAAAAGATGAATTAACGGATAAACCTATGCGATTTTTTATCTCCGAAATTATTAGAGAAAAAATATTTACCACCTACAACAAAGAAGTCCCCTACTCTTGTGAAGTAGTAGTTGAAGAATATAAGGAAGACCAACCTACACAGGGAAAATCTAACAAGTTAATAACGAAAATTCGAGCTTTGATAATCGTAAATCGCGAGACTCAAAAAGGAATTATCATTGGACATCAAGGTAATAAATTAACCGTTGTAGGAACAGAAGCTCGTAAAGACATTGAAGCTTTTATTGGCAAAAAAGTGTTTTTGGATTTATACGTGAAAGTGGATAAGGACTGGAAAGAAAAAGACAACCGACTGAACCAATATGGTTATGATGGATAACAGATGAATTTAAAAACTCTCATACCAGCTAACTGGCAAACAAAGTTATCCAAAGAAATTGATTCGGAATATTTCAATAAACTGTCTCAGTTTTTAACCAAAGAATATAAAACCGAAATTTGTTTCCCTCCAGAAAAATATATTTTCCGAGCATTTGAAAATTGTTCATTTGAAAACACGAAAGTTGTAATCTTGGGGCAAGACCCTTACCATGGCGATGGGCAAGCTCATGGATTGAGTTTTTCGGTTCCTATTGGAGTTAAATTCCCACCCTCTTTGCGCAACATATTCAAAGAATTAAGTTCGGATATGGAAATTCAAGTTCCGTTTCAAGGAGATTTATCCCATTGGACCCAACAAGGAGTGCTCCTGTTAAATGCTACTTTAACAGTCCGTAAATCTGAACCAGGAAGTCATCAAAAACGAGGATGGGAAGAATTTACAGACTCTGTTATAAAAGAAATCTCTAACCAAAAAGATTCCGTTGTATTTTTACTTTGGGGAAAATTTGCCGAACAAAAAACAGAATTAATTGACGCATCAAAACATTGCATAATAACTTCAGCTCACCCTTCGCCATTTTCAGCACACAGAGGCTTTTTGGGTTCCGAGCCTTTTTCAAAAACAAATAAGTATCTGAAAAAAAAGGGATTAAATGAGATTGACTGGGAATTGTCTTAATTTTTCAATTATGAAACTACTCATTGTCATTTCCTTGAAAAAGGAAATCTTAAAGCGAGAATATTATTAAATCTCCAAACTCCCTTGATTATCCGCAAGACCTTTTGGAACTTTTATATTTGACCCTAATTCTTTGTTTAGTTTCTCAATAAAATAAGCTGCTAAAAGCGGAGATTCTTTTTCCATATTTTGGTGAACAAAAAAATTAATTTCTTTAATCCCTTGTTCTTTCCAATCCTTCAATCGCTCCACCCAATCGTCTAATCTGGTGTAATCACTTTCATGATTTGCCCCTGTATAGCGAATAAAACAGGTGTGATTGGTTAATCTCATGTGCATCAAATCCCTACGGCCCGCAGTGTCTGTGA
>JBMYYT010000136.1:0-6533 GCA_049609665.1 Flavobacteriales bacterium
ACAATTTGTGAGGCTTTTTTTATGCGATAAAATGAACAAAAAAAACCTCAACCTATAATTAGATTGAGGTTTTACAATTATTTATGTTAATCACTTCTTAAACTTCAACACTTCTGACCTACCCTTCTTAAATATCTTGTTACCAGCTGCTTTCCCTTTCCTAAGAGCTTTTCTTTCTTCAAATGGCAACGAAGCTATCTCTTTGCATTCATCAGAACAACAGGTATTCATTTTCTCTGAACAACTTGAACATTGGATAAATAATAAATGGCATCCCTCATTTAAACAATTAACATGAACATCCGAGGCTTCTCCACATTGGTGACAATTAGAAATAATATCGTCAGATATTCGCTCAGCTCTTCGTTCATCAAAAACGAAGTTCTTACCTAAAAATTTATTTTCAAGACCTTCTTCATTTACCTGACGCACATAATTTATAATTCCTCCCTCCATTTGGAATACTTTCTTGAATCCTTTATGCTTGTAGTAGGCTGATGCTTTTTCACATCTTATGCCTCCTGTACAATACATCACTAAGTTTTTATCTTCTTTATGATCCTTTAATTGCTCTTCTATCAAATCCAAAGAATCTCTGAATGTATCAACATCAGGTGTTACGGCATTTTTAAAATGACCTATTTCACTTTCGTAATGATTACGCATATCAACCAAAACTGTATTAGGATCCTCTATAAGCTCATTAAACCTTTTTGCTTTAACGTGAGTCCCAATGTCTGTTACATCGAAGGTATCGTCCTCCAAACCATCTGCTACGATTTTATCCCTGACTTTAACTTTTAGTTTTAAGAATGATTTGTTGTCTTGCTCTAACGCAATGTTTAATCGAACATTTTCAAGAAAAGAAATCTCGTCTAACTTCTCTTTAAAATTCACAAAATTATCAGCAGGAACAGACAGCTGAGCATTTATACCTTCATTGGCTACATAGATTCTACCTAATACATCTTGTTCGTTCCAAAGGACGAATAAAAAATTTCGAAAAATTGTAGGATTACCAATTTGATGGTATTTATAGAAAGACACAGTGAGGCGTTCTTTACCTGCTTTTTCAATAAGCTCTGCTCTTTCTTTGGCACTTAATTTATTGTACAGTTGCATGCTATACTTGGTTTTAAGGGTTAAAGAATAATTACGCGAAGTTATGAAAATTAATTTTATTTGATTGAGAAGTGATATTAATCATGTATCGATGAACCGAAATAGAAATTAGTATTGGAGTTTAGGAAAACTCAAATTAAAGATTAGGTAAAGATTTACTAATACCCTCCATTTCTTTTCCTCACAAACCACTCTATCCCCAATAGAGCAAGTATAAAAAAGAATAGATACTTAAGATAAATTAAATCGTCTATTTCCTTTTCTTCATAGATAACGTCCACCAAATTTTCGTTTGATGTTATGGATTCCAAAATATCATTTGTTTCATTTAATGACACTAATTTACCGCC
The DNA here is from genome assembly GCA_049609665.1 of Flavobacteriales bacterium. GTDB lineage: Bacteria > Bacteroidota > Bacteroidia > Flavobacteriales_D > CAJJDF01 > CAJJDF01. The sequence goes on from JBMYYT010000136.1 coordinate 1,473, forward strand.
AGAAATATCACTGATATTATAAAGTAACTGATGATTTGCCTGAGTATTATTACTTTCCAATTGTACTTTTTGAACAGAAAACTCTCCTGTCTTAACTTTTATCTTTCCATCCAAATTAGTCGAGGCTCTGTAAGAATAAATCCCAGATGCTAATTTTCCAGCATTTAAACTGTAAGTATCATCCTTAGTCGAAAAAACATAATCGAACTCTTGATTCTCTTCGTTTTTGAGTTTAATTTTCACTTCAGGAGTAGTGATTAACTCATAGCTTTTGTTGTATACCTCAGCGCCAAATACAATCTCGTCCCCTTCCTCATACCGAGTTTTTCCTTCTATTTTAAATCTACTTTTATCTTCTTTGGCAACCAAATATTGAGCAGTTTGAAGAATCAATTCATTAAACACTTCAGTATTTCCATTCTCGCTATAATCATACATTTTCCATCGCCACAAGCCTTCACCAATCAACAAACCTGTTTTGCCATTTTCATTGGAAGCGAAACTCAATACAGGATATTTGGTTTTAACTGGACCAATTCGTTGATAAAAAGCAACCTCCATTTTGTTGCTTAACTGATAGGTATTAGAAAACGGAACCTGCAATGGCGGAGCATTTGAAACCAACTCGCTTAATCCTGATGACACGTTAAACGAACCAAACTTGGAGTTGTAATAGGCACTGGATTCGGTGAAATCAGAAACTCCTTTTACATTCAATCCAACTTTTAACTTATTAAACACCTCATAGTTAACTTGATTTCCAAGTACAAATAATTTTGGAACAGAAGATTTTAAAACTGAACTAATTTCTTTTTCCGAATTCGGTAAATTATGAAGAACCACAAGATTGTAATCCTTCAGATTTCCATTAAAATTGGAAACTAAGTTTACATTAACTTCATAATTCTCATTGGTCGCCAATGCATTTTTAACAGCTTGAATATCTGGGTGTGGCGAATATGCTAATAATAAAATCCTTTGTTTGGTTTCTAAAACATCTACAAAAAACGTTTGACTATTATTGGAGTAGGTTTCTTCTCCATCAATTCGACTTACTCGTATTGTATATTTTTGCAATCCAGTGTTTTTAGCTTCAGCTTCAAATTGAACTTTTTTAATTGAGAATTTGCTATCAAAGGTTATGATTTCTTTTCCTAACACCTTCCCGCTCTTGATCAACTCAACCGAGACTGATTTCCCATTAAACTGCTCTCCTTTCACTTCAACCAAAATTGGAAATTTATTTCCTTTGTAAGCTAATTTATTATAAAAAAGTTGATCAATATAAACATCTTTCTTTGGCAACGTATCTCCAACTGCAATTGAGTAAACAGGTATGTTTTTAAGTTTTTCAACTTCATAAACAGGATTACTCCCTTTGTTATAAATACCGTCTGAAGCTATTATTATTCCTCCTAAATTTCGATTATAATATCTGTTTTGAATTTCATTAAAAAAACCAGATAAATTAGTTTGTTTATCACCAAATGAAAACTCACTCCCTTCTTTCACTTCTTTTCCAAAACTATAGTTTATCACTTCATAATCCGTAGATAAATTATTTTTAAGTTCTTTAAACTTACGTTGAATTTGAGATGCAAAAATTGCCGAATCCTTATTAAATATCATAGACTCTGAGTTATCATGAGCAATAATCAAGATTGGCTTCTCCACTTTTGTTTTTGAGTATTCCAATAATGGCTCCAACAAAAGAAAAGTAATGAAAAATAGACTCAAAAATCTTAACGCTCCCAAAACTCTTTTCCATAATACAGAAAGTTCAGAGAGGTTTTTATCCTTGCGGTATAAGAAATACGCACCTAATCCCGCAAGGAGAATACAGATCAAAATGTACCAAAGTGGAGAATTAAGAAGTAGTTTCAAGAATCAATAACGGTTTTTATGCTAATAAATTATGTCAACATTCCTCCACAAACATGAATAGTTTGTCCAGTTACATAGGCACTCATATCACTTGCCAAGAAAACTACCACATCAGCCACATCTTCTGGAGCACCTGCTCGCTTCAATGGAATTTCTTTTACCCAATTTTCAACCACGTCCGGATCTAATTTATCTGTCATTTCAGTGGCGATAAATCCAGGTGCAATCGCATTACTTCTTATATTTCTTGAACCAAGCTCTTTTGCTATTGATTTGGTAAACCCAAGGATTCCAGCTTTAGAAGCAGCATAATTAGACTGTCCTGCATTTCCGTTAACTCCCACAACTGAACTCAAATTAATAATAGAACCTTTTCTTTGTTTCAACATAGTTCGTTGAACAGCTTTAGTCATATTAAAAATTGATTTCAAGTTAATTCTAATCACATCATCAAAGTCTTGCTCAGTCATTCTCATCAACAAACCGTCTTTTGTAATTCCCGCATTGTTCACCAAGGCATCTAATTGACCAAAATCTGCCATTACATCTTCAACTAATTGTTGAGCTGCTTCAAAATCCGAAGCATCAGATTGATAACCTTTAGCTTTAACACCAATCGCAATCAATTCATTTTCAACTTCTTTGGCTTTATCTGGTGATGACAAATAAGTAAAAGCAATGTTAGCACCTTGTTCTGCGCATCTTATTGCAATCCCTTTTCCAATTCCTTTGGAAGCTCCTGTAATTAATACAACTTTATCCCCTAATAATTTCATAATGGTCTGTTTTTATCTTGGTTTACTTCAAAGATAAATTTTAATGAATAAATGACAATTGATTCCTTCATTTTTTTGAACTTACAATAGAAGTCATAAACCCAACTTTCACTAAAAATAATTGTACTTTTGTAAAGTAAAACAGATTAAGAATAAAATAGAATATGCAAGACATCAAACTAAACACCATTGAAGAAGCGCTTGAAGATATAAAAGCAGGGAAAGTAATCATAGTGGTGGACGATGAAAATAGAGAAAACGAAGGAGATTTTTTGACAGCTGCAAGAAATTGTTCGCCAGAAATAATCAACTTCATGGCTACCCACGGTAGAGGACTAATTTGTGCTCCATTATCTGAAGATAGATGTGAAGAATTAGGGTTGGAATTGATGGTTCAAAACAACAATTCACATTACGAAACTCCTTTTACTATTTCTGTGGATTTAGTTGGAAATGGCTGTACTACAGGAATTTCTGCAAGCGATAGAGACAAGACAATTAAAGCATTAATAGACCCAGAAACAAAACCAAATCAATTAGGTAAACCAGGACATATTTTTCCTTTGAGAGCAAGAAATGGAGGGGTTTTAAGAAGAGCAGGACATACTGAAGCTGCTGTTGATATATCAAGAATGGCTGGATTTGAAGAAGCAGGAATTATAGTAGAAATCTTAAACGAAGATGGAACAATGGCCAGACTTCCTCAATTGATGGAAATTGCCAAAAAACACGATATGAAAATCATTTCTATTGAAGATTTGATTTCTTACCGAATACAAAACGAAAGTTTAGTTGAAAAACAAATCGAAATAAACCTTCCTACTGATTACGGAGATTTTAAATTAGTACATTATTCTCAAACTACAGATGGAAAAGAACATTTGGCATTGGTAAAAGGAGAATGGGAAGAAGATGAGCCTATCTTGGTAAGAGTGCACTCAAGTTGTATGACTGGTGATATTTTTGGCTCTTGCCGATGTGATTGTGGACCTCAATTACAAACTGCCATGAAAATGGTAGACGAAGCTGGAAAAGGGATTGTGCTATACATGAATCAAGAAGGAAGAGATATTGGATTATTAAATAAATTGAAAGCTTACAAACTCCAAGAAGAAGGATATGACACCTTAGAAGCTAATCTTAAATTAGGTTTTAAAGGAGATCAAAGAGATTATGGAATTGGAGCGCAAATACTAAGAGATTTGGGAGTTTCAAAAATGAAATTAATGTCAAATAATCCTAAAAAAAGAACGGGATTAATTGGGTATGGATTAGAGGTGACAGAAAATGTAGCCATTGAAATTGAAGCAAACGAGCACAACAAAAGTTATTTGGCTACAAAAAGAGACAGAATGGGTCATACTTTAAAATGAAGTAAAAGTTAGAAGTTAGAAGTTAGAAGTTAGAAGTTAGAAAAAAATAGATTCTCCCAACACTGCCAAATGCCAACAGAATTAATAATTAACAGAGTCCCTGAATCTACCAACAATTCATTAAGAGCTTGGAGTGCTGCTGATGAATTATTGGTTTCTTTCATGGAAGAAAAAAATCCTGAATCAGTCATTATTTATAATGATGCTTTTGGATATCTTGCAGCTCACTCTGCTCCGAGAACGATTTATTTTGCTTCGGATTTAAAAAGCCAAGAAAAAGCAGCTTTAGAAAATTTTGCAACCAACAAAATAGATGCAGTTTGCCTCCACCCTACTTCGTTATTAAAAAAAGCTGACAAAAAAGGCAAATTGGGTTTGATGAAAATACCCAAATCAATGGGGCTTTTTGAAATGTTTTTAAGCCATAGTGCACAGAACATGTATAAAACAGGTACACTTGCTTGTGGATTTATGACAAGAAATTTCACCAAACAAATACTTGAAATTGCAGGCGAATATTTTGAAGAAGTTGAGCAATCATTGTCCAAAAAAAAAGCAAGGTTATTGATTTTATCAAAACCTAAAAATGTAGACAAAAAAGCGTTTTTAAACACTATTTCTTTCAATAATGAAGAAACAAAGCAATATTTTGGTGTTTTTTCATCCAAACACATTGATTACGCAACTCAGTTTTTAATCGAAAATTTGGAACCGCCAGAACAAGTAGAAACAGTTTTAGATCTTGCCAGCGGGAATGGAATTTTGGCTAAAGAAGTTCACAAACAATTTCCTGATGCAGAATACCATTTGATAGATGATTCGCAATTAGCTGTTGAAAGTTCAAAGCTTAATCTCGAGGGAGAAAAAATCCACTTTTACCACAACAATAATTTAGAAGATATTGCCTCCAATTCAATGGATTATATTGTTTCAAATCCTCCATTTCATGTAGAATTCGAAATCGATATTAGTTTACCTTTGAGATTGTTCAGAGCTGCTGAAAAAAAGTTAAAACCCGAAGGGAAATT
>JBMYYT010000137.1:0-359 GCA_049609665.1 Flavobacteriales bacterium
TTTAAAAAATGGGTTTAAAATTTATTTTTTAGGTTCTTTTTTGGTGTTCGGTTTCATAGCAAATTTATTAATTTATGAGTTCTTCTTTGCCAACCGTTATGATTGCATTTCTATTGATTTTAAAACGGAAGCAACAATAATTTCAATTGTTTTATTCGTACTTAATTTATTGTTCATTTATTTTTATCGAAGTGTAAGAAGTCTAAAAAAATGATCTAACCTAAAACTTCTTTGATCTTCAATTTCAAAACTGGCAACACGTTTTCCGCAAACCATTCGTTTTTCGCCATCCAAATATTATTTCTTGGACTTGGGTGAGGGAGAATGAAGTATTCAGGAAGATATTCCTCAAAATTTTT
>JBMYYT010000137.1:369-6501 GCA_049609665.1 Flavobacteriales bacterium
GTAATCTTGCAGGCCAAGGCAAGAGTGTTAGAGGAATGAGTTGATCCAGTCGATATTTTGAAAATACCCATAGAATCACTAGTATGCGTTTAATACCGGTCACTTACTTTTCCTTTTTTCTTTCAGATAATAGTCTTGAGCATAAGTTCCAATGAGTATGACGAGTTTCAGATTATCCATTTTTTCAAAAAGCAAATCATGCCAAAGTGGAGCACATTCTTCACGAGGAGGTAAATCTCCAGACTTTCCTTTTCCTGGATAACAAAATCCCATTGGGATTAATGCTATTTCTTTAGGATCATAGAAAGTTTCGTCAGATATTCCCAACCATTTCCTTAGGTTATTTCCGCTTTTATCATCCCAAGGGATTCCAAATGAATGTACTGCTTTTCCGGGTGCTTGACCAATTATTGCTATTTTGCTTTTTTCGTGAATACTTACAATAGGTCTTGGACCAAGTTCTAAAAATGGTTTGCATATTTCACATTTTGATATTTCATCAATTAATTTAAATTTTGGTATCTAATTGTTCCAGAAAAAGTTTCTTTTTTGGTTTTGAAAGCGGAACAAAATCCCCATTAGTTAATTCCAAAGTTCCTTCATTCAAGTAGTTTTTGATAAAATCCATATTTACAATATGAGATTTATGGGCATGAAAGAAATTAAAGTTTTCAAAAATGGAAATAAATTTTCCAATATTAGCTGAGCTAAGAATTGGTTTGTTGTTAATGGTGTGGATTTTGGTGTAACCTTCACTGCCCTCGAGTCTTATTATTTGATTAGGTTTAAAAAAACTCAGCCCTTTTTGAGTTGGAATAATAATGCTTGAATTCTTAGATGTTTTATTCTGAAGAAGAGAAATTTGTTTATCCAGATTTACTCTTTTGGCCAAATTGCTTTTTACTTTTTCTACTGCGGCTTTTAGTTCTAAGACATCAATAGGTTTTAAAATATAATCAACTGCATTATGCTTTATTGCTGTGATAGCATAATTAAAATGTGCAGTTACAAAAATCACTTCCATATCTGGAGCATCAATTTTAGATAGAACATCAAAACCACTTATAACAGGCATATCAATATCCAAAAACACCAAATCTGATTTCAATTCATTAATCTTTAGGACTCCTTCTTCGGGATCTTGAGTCGTAAATAATATCTCGACATAAGGGATATTTCGTTTAATTTTATTTTCAAGACTTTTAAGGGCAATCTCCTCGTCATCAATTAGTATTGCTGTTATCATGTTGTGTAAATATAAGTGTTACTTCCGTTCCTGGAAACTCAATGTTTTCTGATAGATTATTTATGTTGTAATCTACTTTCCAATTACTTGATTTGTTTAATAAAGCTATTCTTTCTTTAAAAATGACTGTTGATTTTGAGTCATGTCCTTGAATTGAATTTTCCTTTATTATTTTTGAATTTTCTATTCCTATTCCATCGTCTTGTATTATCACTGTGTATGAGTTATCCGAAAGTTTGTCGAAATTGACAGTTACTTTTCCTCCCTTTTTTTTATGGAAAACTCCATGATTTACTGCGTTTTCAACAATGGGCTGTAAAATCATTGTAGGAATATCGAATTTACTTTTTTTCAAGTCTTGAGAAACATAAACTTCATAATCAAGCTTGTCAATAAATCTCATTTTTTCAATTTCCAAATAGTTAGAGATTAGTTCAATTTCTTTGTTAAGACTTATTTCGGTAACATTGGATAAATCAAAAAACTGCCTGATGAGTCTTGAAAATTTAAGTAGGTATTTATCAGACATCTCTAAATCATTTTCATTCATGTAATATTGAATGGCATTCAATGAATTAAAAACAAAATGAGGGTTCATTTGTGAACGTAATGCCTCTAATTTAAAATTGGAGAGTTGTTTTTCTTGTTCAATTTCTTTGTTTGCTTTCATAGAAATACGATTCCTGAAGTTTTTTAGCAAATAAAGAACACCAAGAATTAATAATATTCCGAGAAGAACGTAAAAAAGCGTTGTTTGATACCAATTAGGCAGTATTTCAATTGATATTGATTTATTGAGAGAATTATTTTTTTCATCTTCTACTCTAAGGATAAGTTCATACTTCCCTATAGGTAAGTTATTAAGGTTTACTTGTCCTTTAGGAATTTTAGTAAAATTTCTTTGGGTTGGATTTAATTTATAACTAAAGTTTAAGTAGTTTTTTATGGTGAAATTAATTGCAGAAAAATCAATTTCTAAAGAATTGTTTCGAGTATACTTAATCCTTAAAGATTCATTCTCCAACACGGACTCATTCCAAATAATTTTATTGAGATGAATTGACTGCAGTTGGTTAAGATTTTTAATTTCTTTTCCAATTTTTGAGATTCCTTTCGCTGTTGCAATAAATAGATAGTCGTTTAGCAATACCGCATCATTTACAAGGTTACTTTTTAATCCATCATTTATGTTATAAATATAGTTGAGATTAAAGGTGGAATCCCTATTTGATATGGAGAAAAGCCCTTTATTAGTTGCAGCGAAAATTGCAGTGTCGTTATATACCCTTAGCTTTTCTATGAATGAAATGTTTTTAAATATTTTCGTTGTTTTTCCATTTATATATTGATATAGTCCATGACCATCCGTACCAATCAATAACTTATTTTTTGAGATTATGAGAGAATTAATAGGTTTTGTAAAATTTACAGGATGTTTTAAAAATTCATTTTTATCTCTGTAAAACAATCCATTATAGGTAGCAACAAAAATGGTGTCGTTATAGACTATAATGTCTTTAAAATGACTTTTGAATTCAGTAATTGCATTGAAATTTGAATCTAATTCCTCAGAGTCATAATGATGTGATGCATAATACGAGTCATTAATTTTTATTATTTTTTTTGCATGCCAAGAAATATTTTTCTCAACTACATTATAGTTGAAATCTAAAACCACTCCATTGTTGTTGCAGAGATATATCTTGTTTTTTATTTTTAGGTAGGTATATACATCGTGCTCAGTTTTGTTAGTGAATATGATATTTGTTTCGCCTTTTTCAATAAATCCAAAATGTTTTTTTTGCTTATAAAATGAATTTTATTATTAATTACTTTTAAATCCTTAGTAGCGCCTATTTCGTCCGTTAATGATTGTGATTCGGAGTAGGATTGAAAATAGATTCCATTATTAAAACTGGCTATCCATATGTTTCCAAGTTTATCACGCATACTAAAGTAACTTTCTAAATCGGGATTACTTTTGTTGATATTGTTAACCGTGAAGTTACTGTCCAAATCTAATACAAAATTATAACCCGTAAGTTGATAGGTATGGTTCATATATCCTATTCCAATTTTATGTTTTAAATTCAACTTGTAATCGTCTAATTCTATGGGATAAATTTTCATAGTATTTAACTCAATTACTTGAATCGTATTGTCAACAACTAAAAAGAGTTTGTTGTCAGGAAAAATACTAAAATAGGGAGAGTGTTGTCCATTATTTACGGCTAATACATTTTCATCTTTCATATTTTGGATGAAAATAGAATCCTTGGTATAAAAAATAGTTTTGGCATAATTAGAGGTTAGGATATACTTTTTTTCTTTTTCAAAATTGTTGACAACTTGCCATTTGTTGTCAATTAGTTCCACTAATTGGCGATCCATATTATAAAAACCAACCGTGTTTTTATATTGAACTACGTCATGAGGAATCATATCTGTTGTTTCCTGTTCGGCAGGAAATTTATGGACAATATCTTTTTCGATATACCCATGTTCTCTTGCTGAAGAAAAAAACCAGACCTTATTGTCATCCGTTATTCTCACGTTCCAAATATCGTTGGTAGGAAGTCCATCGTTCGTTGTGAAAATTTTTACGTTAGTACCATCATATTTGTTAATCCCTTTTTCACCAATCATCCAAATAAACCCATCATGATCTTGAATAATTCTATAATTATGAACGGTATTTAATTCTTGATCCTCAAATAGTTTTGTTTGAGCTTGTAATTGAATACAAACAAGGTAAACAATACACAGATAATTCTATGGAAGAGGCGGGGAATCATAATTTCTTAAACTGAATTTCTCCTTAATGATAGGAAATAAAATGCAGGTAAAAAAATAAAAAACAGGCTATTACAAAAGTTATAATTTGCTGGATTTGGTTAATCGATTGAATGGAATCGTTAGTTGATTCAAGTCTTCCATTAATCGATTTGCTGTTGTTTTAAAATAAAATTGCCTATAGATTCGGATCAATTAATAGCTTAAATTTTAAAGTATGAAAAATTCAAAAACCAACAAAATTAAATTGAACAAGGAAACACTTACTGACCTTTATAAAATTAACGGAGGCAGGAAATGTAGTATAGTGGTACTTGACACAGTTGGCAACTGCCAATTGAAAAAAGACGAAAGAGAAACTATTATAAAGAATACATCTAAAAATTGTAATAAGGATAGGAGATAACAATTCTATTTCCAAAACGAGAGTAATCTTCAATTGTGTTTTTTGAAGTGGCATATTGCAAGTACCGAACTCTCCTTAATTAAAAGTAGGTACGAAAATTTATAAAATCATTAAACAATGAAAAACGATAAGAAAAACAAGTTAACACTTAACAAAGAAACGCTTTCAAACACAAACATGGAAAGTGTAATGGGAGGAAAAACAATGGTTATTGGATTGACTACTCATGAAACTATTTCGGAGAGAATGGTACGAAATAAATCCCGTGATACAAAGTGTGATTTAATTAGAAAAAAATAACAACTTATAAGAGGAGAATGCTTCAAGCGTCTGTTTTGAAGTGGCATATTGCAAGTATTGAACACTCCTGAACTCAAAGTAGGTGCGAAAATTTTAAAAATTTAATCACAATGAAAATTTACAAAAAAATTATGTTAGTTTTTGGTGCATCAATGTTACTAACAAACTGTACAAAAGAAAAGGTAGAGCTTAACAGTCCTAAAACCGAAGATTCCGTACAATATCTACTTAATGGAGAAAAAAAGATTGATATGACCGACATTGAATGGACTGATCAAACTCATTTTGTTGAGTATGAAGGACAAAATGTTGCTTTTGATACCGATGAGGCTTTTTTGAATTGGGCAAAGTCTACAGAACATGCCGAATTGTTTACTGAAAAATTTAATTATATCGTTGAAATGCAAGAATTTGCTGAGGGAATGAATTTAATTGATGATGAACAAGCTACCTTGGAGTATATGGAAAATATTGCCAATCCAAATACTGCTGTTAGAAGAGGCGGTACACTTGTTTATGATAGAACAAATTTCAATACAATAATCTCTAATTCTCCCACTGGAGTTGTTTTTGCTTTTGGAGCCTCAAGAAATAGAGCAGAGTCTATTATTCCAACAGGTGTGGGTGCTCTTTGTGACAAAAATTGGTTTAAAGGAGCTAAACGTTGGTTCTTTAGAATTCCTATAGCAAATCTTGGCTCTTTCAGAAATAAGGCAAATTCGATGTTCTAAGTTAAAAATCTTATAAGAGGAGAATACTCAAAACGTGTGTTTTGAAGTGGCATATCGCAAGTACTGAACACTCCTTAACTCAAAGTAGGTGCGAAAATCTATTAAAATGTATTTATCATGAAAAAAGATAAAAATTAAGTTAACACTTAACAAAGAAACACTTTCAAATATGGAAGGTATAAAGGGAGGCGCATTAAAGTATACATTACGTCCAGGATGGTCTTGTGGAGACAATACTGCTTGTTGTCCTATAAAAGCTTCTGCGAAGTGTAATGATCAAAAACTTGTAAAGCCAACCTTAGTTGGATGCAGAAGGAGAAAATAATATTAATCTAATCAAATGCCTAAATGTAAAATTTAGGCATTTTTATCTATATGACAACTTCAATTTTCGATAAATTTTTGAGTATTTTTTTTTTAAATAAATATTCTGATAAATCATATCAAGATGATACTATCCTACAAGAAGGTTTGAACAACTTAACGTTTTCATCTTCTTTTTCTTCGGGCTACTCCGGTCTTTTTTGGATGATTGCCCATTTAGAAAATAAAGATTTACTGAACATCGACAGAGATATTTTTGATGAATTTGATAAGGTTATCGAAGATTTTATTGCTTATAAAGATTTTTCTGAATATGACTTTCTACACGGGGA
>JBMYYT010000138.1:0-6410 GCA_049609665.1 Flavobacteriales bacterium
CATCGGATATGTTCTTTGATATCAATTTATTAGATGCGAAAGGATTTAAAACGAACGAACTTTATTTTACTCCTGTAAAGACCGAGTCTAATAAATTAGTTTTAAGAGCTAAAACAAGTGAAGAAGGAAGTTTTATCGAAATGTCTTATGAGTTAAAAGACAATTACGATGTAGATTTTTCTCTTGATTTTATAGGGTTGGAGGATGTTGTAGATGGAGACAAGATGTTTTTGAATTGGGAGATGAAATCCCTTATGACTGAAAAAGAAGCTGAAGGGCAAAGTAGAATGAGTAGTGTGTTTTACAAACCTACGGACGAAGGAAGGACTTATTTAAGTGAATTGTCAGAAGCTGAAGAGGAATTAGAATCCAAAACCACTTGGATGGCTTTTAAACATTGCTATTTTTCTTCAATTGTAATCTCAGAAGAAGGATTTAGTAAAGGAGGATCTGTTTATTCAAATCCAATTAAAACAGAGAAATATTCAGATGAATACAAAGCCAAACTAAATATTTCGAGAGAGGTTGACCAAAGAACGAGCGTTCCTTTAACTTTCTTTTTTGGACCAAACGATTATGATGTGTTAGCTGCTCACGACAATGAAATGGAAGATATCATTGATTTAGGATGGGGAATATTCCGTTGGACAGCCAAATGGTTGATTAAGCCAATTTTTAATTTCTTAAATGGATTTAACTGGGCAATGGGACTAATTATCTTGTTAGTTACTATTATTGTTAGGTTGATCATTTTACCATTGACTTATAAAAACTATAAGTCAAGTGCTAAGATGAAGGTGTTAAAACCAGAGATTGCTGAGATAAATGAAAAATATAAAGACGGTGATGCTGCTGAGAAACAGAAAGCTACTATGGCATTGTATCGTAAAACAGGAGTTAATCCAATGGCTGGATGTTTGCCTATGTTTATTCAGATGCCAATATTGTTAGCAGTATTTAGATTTTTCCCTTCTTCAATAGAGTTAAGACAACGTTCTTTCCTTTGGGCAGAGGATTTATCAACTTACGAGTCGGTTTATGATTTTCCTGCCGGTTTTTCAATTCCTGCTTATGGAGATCACGTAAGTTTATTTACATTGTTACTTTGTATTTCAACAATTTTCTATACTCGAATGAATAGTAACCAAATGAGTATGCCCTCTCAACCTGGAATGCCTAACATGAAAATCATCATGTATATGATGCCTCTTATGATGTTGTTTTTCTTGAATAACTATTCTGCTGGTCTTACTTTCTATTATTTATGTGGTAACTTAATCACTATGGGATTAATGTTGTTGGTAAAAAACTACATGATTGATGAGAAGAAAATTAGAGCAACTATTGAATTAAATAAAAAGAAGCCAAAGAAACAATCAGCTTTCCAAAAGAGAATGGAAGAGGCAATGAAGCAACAACAGGCTAATAAAAAGTCTAATAATAAAGGGAAGAAATAATTCTTGGAACGTTTTTTGACTTTAGTTAAACAAAAATAAATAATTATGAAAAAGATACTATACATATTTATCCTATCAGCTTTAATTTTAGGGAGTTGTAAAAACAGAAAGAACAAAAAAGAAACAGAAGAAGTGGTAAAAACTGAAACTGTAAAAACAGAAGTATCTTCCGAAGAAGCTCCAGCAGAAGTGATGATGAATGATGAAGAAGCAGAAACTTTGGTTGTGATGTCATTATCAAGATCTGTTTGTTTTGGGACTTGTCCCGCATTTGAAGCTAAGATTTTTGGGAATGGAATAGTCGTTTACGAAGGAATAAAAAATGTTAAACGCTTAGGAAAATACAAAGGAAAAATATCCGTGGATGAAATCAATAGATTTATGCTAACAGCAAGTAAATTGGGCTTTTTTAAATTAAAAGACAAATATGACAATCCCAATGTAACAGACTTACCTACAGCTGTCACTTTTTTAAATTATAATGGAAAAAAGAAGAAAGTAATATGCCGATTCGAATGTGATGAAGCTGTTCAAAAAATCAATAAAATGTTCGATGAACTTCTTGATAAAACCGCAATGAAACAATTCGAATAACACCATATTAAGTCCGTTAAATAACAAATCCTCAGTTAAACACAACTGAGGATTTTTTTTTTCGTATTTTAGACATATAATATCAATGACTTAAATAGATGAAAAAAAGACTTTTACTTATCTGTATTGCCGCATCAAGCCTTTCTTATTCTCAACATCGAAACATGAGACTACTGGATAATTGGGATGATAATACCATACCTACTAACGCTGGTGGTTATTCCTACAGCGAAGTATTTGGTTTTGAATTTAATGGAAGAGAATATGGAGTTATAGGTTCCACCCAAGGAGCTCACATTATTGACGTAACGAAACCCGATTCTATTTATGAGGTTGATTTTGTTCCTGGCCAATTTCGCGGAAATGTAACCCATAGAGATTATGACGTTCATGACAATCATTTATACATGGTTTGTGATCAGGGCCAAAGTGGTTTACAAGTTGCCGATCTAACTTATCTTCCAGATTCAGTTCATGTCGTATATGACAGTAAAAACTTATTTGTTAAATCTCACAACATCTTTATTGATTCATCTCAAGATATTCTTTATTCGTGTGGAGGAAGTACAAGCACAGGTTCCAATGATTTAATGATGATTGATATTTCTATTCCCTCAGCGCCAAGTTTAATAACAAACTTAGCTAACGATGTAACTTGGTGGAGTTCTTTTATTGGATACGTGCATGATATTTATGTTGAAAATAACATAGCTTATACGAATGACAATGATGCTATGCATATTGTGGATATGTCAAACCCAACAATGCCTTTGATATTAGGAACTTTAAGTAGTTATAGCGATCAAGGATATAATCATTCTGGATATTTGTCTACGAATGATACAACCTATGTAATGTGTGATGAAACTCATGGAAAAAGAACTAAAGTTGTAGATGTTTCTAATCCTGCATCAATTACCATTACTGATTTGGATGGACCTTATGTGCCAAATTCTACGGCTATTGCTCATAATCCTATTATTAGAGGGAATTATGCTTATGTAAGTTATTATTACGATGGAGTTCAGGTATTTGACATTACGGATAAATATAACATGAAGAATATTGCACATTACGACACTTATTTAGGTCCAAATGCTGCCGGAGGAGAAGGTTGTTGGGGAGTTTATCCTTTATTGCCATCTGGAATAGTATTGGCTTCGGACAGAAGAAGAGGACTTTTTGTTCTTCAACATTTAACAACTCCAGAAATCAGTTTTAAAAATCCAAATTCAACCTACAACGAATATGATGGAATGCAACATGTATACGTTTCACTTTCTAATGAGTTGGATGATACGGTAAAAGTAATGGTAGACATTGATACTGCAAATAGCACGGGGGATTGGAACGTGGATTATTCCTCTTCCGCAGTTTTTCCTTTAGAATTAGTTTTTGAACCCGGAACCACTCTGGACAGCATCCCATTTTTACTTATTGACAACATGGATATTGAGTCTACCGAAACAATTATTTTTAAACTATCATCACCAACAAATGGAGACATATCTTCTCCATCAGTTGACACTGTTTTTATTAAAGACAATGAGTTTGTTGGTTTAGATGAAAGTGAAAATAACAGCTTATTGTTGTATCCTAACCCCATTAATAGTGGGCAAGAAGTTAATTTTAGTTACTCAACAAACTATCAAATTTTTGATGCAACAGGAAAAATTGTTGCTTCAGGTTTAGGGAGTAAAGTTAAAACGGACACTTTCTCGAAAGGAATATATTTAGTAAAGTTTGGAAATAAAACAGAAAAACTAATTATCCATTAAGCCTTGAAAAGCTATTCCCCTATATGGATTCTTATTCTTGCTTTTTATTCCTTTTCAACAAAAGCTCAGGATATTCATTTCTCACAATTTTATAATTCCCCATTAACTCTTAACCCTGCTCAAACGGGAGTGTTTAATGGAGATTATAGATTTGCCGGAAACTACCGTAATCAGTGGAATTCAGTAACTATTCCTTTTTCAACTTTCAGTATGTCGGGAGATATGAAAAATGCCCTCGGGGTTAAAAATTTAGGGTTAGGTATAGTTTTCAATCACGACAATACGGGAGATTCTCGATTCAGAACTACTGTTTTTAACGTGTCTGGAAGTTATGGATTTGATTTGGATGAAAATTCTAAACAACAATTAACCGTAGGTATTCAAACTGGCTTTACGAATAAGAATTTGAGTTATGATGAACTTAAGTTTGATGCACAATACAATGGACTTGCTTTTAACGGAGGATTACCTAACCGAGAAAATTTTAATACAAATACCCAAAATTTCTTTAACCTTCATTCAGGAGTTAACTATACTAATACTATTGGAAATAGAGAGGTGTTTCAAGCTGGAATAGGAGTTTTTAATTTAACAAAACCCAAGGAGAGTTATTTTAACAATCAAGCCATAGAGGTAGACAGAAGAATTTCGATTTATGCCAATTACCAAGTTCAAATAACGAATGAAATAGATATTTTACCTGCTACTTTCTTCATGAAGCAAGGTAAATATTTCGAGTATATCATTGGGGCAAGGGGGAAATATATACTCTCAGAAGCTGCTGGTGCAGTTCAATCCGCTTATTTAGGCTTGTTTTTCAGGACCAAAGATGCTGGATTTATTACTGCCGAGTACGATTATAATAATTGGCATTTTGGATTAAGTTATGATATCAATTTATCTACCTTAAGGCAAGCCAGTAATGGAAGAGGTGGGATTGAACTATCTGCAATTTACATATTAAGAAAAATTAAACCATCTTCAAACAAATACAAACGCTGTCCAGATTATATTTAAATTATGAGGAATAGAATTTTAATACTATTGTTTTTTGTTGGGTTTTCCTTTTTAGGAATTTCTCAATCAAAAACTCAATACATTAAAATCGCAGATAAGAGCTATAACAAAGGAGATTTTCAAGGTGCAGTAGTTTATTACAAAAAGGCAATGGACTATGATTCGCTTGATTTGGAGGTTGTTTATCAATATGCTCAATCATTGAGACTCACCAATAACTATCAGAAAGCTGAATATTATTATGCCAAGATTTATAAAAAAGATGGGGGAAGGGAGTATCCAAAATCAGTATTCTGGTTAGCCACCATGCAAAAAATGAATGGCAAGTATTTGGAAAGTTATAAAACTTGGAAACACGTTAAAACCATTTTTAGAAAAGGAAATTCTTTTGAAAATAAAAAAGCTAAGCAAGAAATAAGAGGTTCAGCATTTGCCCGAAGAGCCGAAAAATACAGAAATGATGCAGTTATAAAGAATATTGGAGATGGAGTAAATACAAATGCTTCGGAGTTTAGTCCAATTATTAGAGATGGAGTTTTATATTTTTCTTCTCTGAGAGCTAAAGATATGGGCATAAATGGAGAAGTTTACGATGAGATATATTCTATCAAACTTTATTCAGGGTTGCAAGAAGATTCTGTTTGGAAAATGGAAAAGGAATTGCCCTTAATAATTAATTCACCTGGTTTTCATGCTGCAAATGGTTGTTTTAGTGAAGATGGGAAACAGTTTTATTTTTCAAGATGTGATAAGTTAAATCGGTGTGATATAATGATTTCCGAATTCAAGAATGGAAAATGGAAAACTCCTAAAAAACTGAATATCAACGAAGCAGGTAGTTCTTCTACTCAACCAATGAGTTGCACTATTAATGGCAAAGAGCATCTCTTTTTTGCATCAAATAGGAGTGGAGGTCTCGGTAAAATGGACATTTGGTATTCAATAAAATCGAATAATGAAAAGTTTGAAAAACCCATACATACCGGGAAATATTTGAATAGTCCAGATAATGAGATTACCCCGTTTTATAACACCACAACAAGAGAATTGTATTTCAGTTCAGATTGGCATCCGGGATTGGGAGGTTTTGATATTTTTAAATCTGGAGGGAACTTAAAAAGATTATCCCGTCCAACTAATTTGGGAGCTCCTATCAATACTCAATGGAATGAAATGTATTATTTTATTGATACTTCATCAGAGACTAATTATTTGGTTTCCAACAGAGCAGAAGGAAAGGGTAATTTGAATTCTACTTGTTGTAATGATATTTATTCGGTGAAATTTCCAAGAGAGATTCCACCAAAAGAAGTAGAAATTATCACATTGGAAGACTTGAATAATTACTTGCCAGTTACTCTTTATTTTCATAATGACAGACCAAATCCAAGAACGACTAAAACTACTACTGAGTTAAATTATATGACTACTTATCGGGATTATATAAATAGAGTTCCAACATACCGAACTGAGTATTCAAAGGGGTTAAGTGGATTAAAAGAGGAGGAAGCTATTCTGGATATTGATGATTTTTTCAAAGATTATGTAGAGAAAGGTGTGAAAG
>JBMYYT010000139.1:0-6405 GCA_049609665.1 Flavobacteriales bacterium
TGCACTCCAAAAATTAACTAAAGCTAATTTAAGGTTTGTTATTTCAGTTTCAAAACAATACCAAAATCAGGGATTGTCTCTATCTGATTTAATTAATGAAGGAAATTTAGGTTTGATTAAAGCAGCAAAGAGATTTGATGAAAAAAGAGGATTTAAATTCATTTCCTACGCAGTTTGGTGGATAAGACAATCAATATTACAAGCTATTGCAGAACATGCAAGAATCGTAAGACTTCCTCTCAACAAGATTGGGACAATAAATAAGATCAACAAGACTTTCTCTACCCTAGAACAGGAGTACGAAAGAGTTCCTTCTGTAAGCGAAGTAGCTGAAACCCTTGAAGTTTCTGAAAAAGAAGTTAAAAAAGCGCAACATATCTCTGGTAGACACGTATCTATGGATGCACCTTTGGGCACAGATAGCAATAACGACATGTATGAAGTATTTGCTAATGATGACGTTGATGCACCAGAAGATGACCTGCTTGAAGGCTCGCTCCAAGACGAGATTGGAAGGATTTTAGAAACGTTATCAACAAGAGAAGCTGATATCATTAAATTATATTTCGGAATAGGTCAATCTTATCCCTTAACTTTGGAAGAGATAGGAGATAAATTTGATTTAACTCGTGAAAGAGTTAGACAACTAAAAGAAAAGGGATTAAGAAAATTAAAACAAAAATCAAGAAGCAAATTATTACAGTCTTACTTAGGGTAAAACTTTTGATTGAATTGAGTAAAAATGAAAAAGAAAAAATTTCACTAGAAATTGCCTAAGTACTTTAGCCCCTGGTTACTTCATTTCCAGGGGCTTTTTTATGTCCAAAAATTAATTAATCGATGAAATATTATTTGATTTAACTTAATTATCATTTAGTCAAAACTTAAATAATGTGTAATTTTGCAACAAATTATTACTCTAAACAAAAACACCCAGAACATGTCACAAAAAGCAACAATTATTTACACCAAAACGGACGAAGCTCCAGCTTTGGCAACACATTCTTTTTTACCAATTGCCAAGGCTTTTGTAAAAAATGCTAATATCGACATGAAAACCAAAGATATTTCTTTGGCTGCGAGAATTTTAGCTCTGTTTCCTGATAGATTAACTGAAAATCAAAAAGTTGAAGATGCTTTAGCTAATTTGGGTGAATTAGTAAAAAAACCAGAAGCAAATATTATAAAATTACCAAATATTAGTGCTTCTGTACCTCAACTTAAATCTGCAATCAAAGAATTACAAGGTGCTGGATTTAATATTCCAGATTTTCCAGAAGAAATTGAGAACGAAGAGGACAAAGCTAATCTTGCCAAATACAACAAAGTAAAAGGTAGTGCTGTAAACCCTGTATTGAGAGAAGGGAACTCTGACCGAAGAGCACCAAAAGCTGTAAAAGAATACGCACGAAACAATCCTCACTCAATGGGTGCATGGAGTAAAGACTCCAAAAGTCATGTTGCCAGTATGCCAAGTGGTGATTTCTATGGAAGCGAAAAATCTATCACTTTTGACAAAGAAGATGCGTTAACCATCAATTTCGTTTCATCCTCTGGAGAAAAAATAAGATTGAAAAATGCTTTTGCCATTCAAAATGGAGAAATAGTAGATGCTGCTTTATTAAGTAAAAAATCATTAATCTCGTTTTTAGAAAAAGAAATAAAAGACGCTAAAGATTCAGGCGTATTGTTTTCTGTTCACATGAAAGCAACAATGATGAAAGTATCGGATCCAATTATTTTTGGTCACGTTGTAAAAACTTTCTTGAAACCTGTTTTCGACAAACACCAAGCAATTTTTGAAGAAATTGGAGTAAACGTAAATAATGGTTACGGGAACTTATTAAGCAATTTAGATGAAGTTTCAGCGGAGAAAAGAGCAGAAATTGAGGCTGATTTAGAAGCTGCTTTTTCAAACGGACCTTCATTAGCAATGGTAAATTCTGACAAAGGAATTACTAACCTCCACGTGCCAAGTGATGTAATTATTGATGCTTCAATGCCAGCAATGATTCGTACTTCAGGACAAATGTGGAATGCAGAAGGCAACTCACAAGATACTAAAGCAGTGATTCCAGACAGATCGTATGCAGGAGTTTATCAAGCAACTATTGATTTCTGTAGAGAAAATGGAGCCTTGGACCCAGTTACAATGGGATCTGTTTCCAATGTGGGACTGATGGCCCAAAAAGCTCAAGAATATGGATCGCACGATAAGACTTTTGAAATGATTTCGAACGGAATCGTAACAGTTGTAAATAAAGATGGAGAAACCGTATTTGAATTTACAGTAGAAAAAGGAGATATTTTCAGAATGTGTCAAGTAAAGGACGCTCCAATTCAGGACTGGGTTAAACTTGCAGTAAAAAGAGCAAAAGCTACAGGAACTCCAGCAATATTCTGGTTGGATGAAAACAGAGCTCATGACACTGAATTGATGAAGAAAGTGAATCTTTATTTAAAAGATCATGATACCGATGAACTTGACATTCAGATTATGAATCCAGTAGAAGCAACAAATTTCTCATTAGAAAGAATTGTAAAAGGATTAGATACAGTATCAGTTACAGGAAATGTATTGAGAGATTATTTGACTGATTTATTTCCAATTCTTGAAGTTGGAACTTCTGCAAAAATGCTTTCTATTGTTCCATTGATGAATGGAGGAGGATTATTTGAAACTGGTGCTGGAGGATCAGCACCTAAGCATGTGCAACAATTCAACCAAGAAAACCACTTAAGATGGGATTCTTTAGGTGAATTCTTGGCATTTGCAGTTTCGCTAAATCACCTTGGAGAATTTGCGGATAACGCAAAGGCGATTGTTTTGGGAGATACTTTGGATGATGCTACTTCAAAATTATTGGCAAACAGAAAATCTCCATCAAGAAAAGTAAACGAATTGGACAACAGAGGTTCACACTTTTACTTGGCAATGTACTGGGCACAAGAATTGGCAAACCAAAATGATAATTCAGAATTGAAAGCTGAATTTACTCCAATTGCTGAAAAACTTGCAGCTAATGAAACCGCTATTGTAAATGAATTGAATGAAGTTCAAGGAGTTGCTGTAGACACAAAAGGTTACTATTATCCAAATGATGAAATCGTTTCTAACGCTATGAGACCAAGTGGGGTTTTTAATGAGATTTTGGAGAGTATTTAAGAATTAAATTTTAAATTAATCTACGAACCTTGCAGCTTTAAAAAGCTGGAAGGTTTTTTTATGCTCTTTACAAAGAATTGTCATTCCTGGGAAGGCTGGAATCTTATTCATTAAAATATCACAATTTGGTTCGGTAGTAAAGTCACCCTTCGATTCTCTCTCCCGAAAAATCGGGATCGAACTCAGGGTTCGGGTTTGTACCGACTTTCGGGACGGGATAAGGGGTTTTTCTGTAAGGAAATTGTATCAGCGAGGCCCAACTTATGAAATGCTTTCCGTAATATTCTCGTGCTAAGATCCCCGATCGGAGTCGAGGATGACAATTTGTAATATTCTTTGAAAGACTCCGACCCCACTCAGTCTGATAATAAAAAAACTATGTCAAAAACCCAATATTCCTCTTCAATCCATCAAATTTGGTTCGTTTAACAGCAGAGTTTTTGAATAAATCTCGAAATACTTCTTCCGTTAAATCTTGCCAATCTTTTTTGTTCAATCCCAATAAATTGGGTTTTGGATTTAATAAAGGCTCTTTGTGTGGAGTTGAAAATCTATTCCATGGACATACATCCTGGCAAATGTCGCAACCAAACATCCAATCCTCCATCTTACCCTGAAACTCTTTAGGAATTATCTCATCTTTTAATTCAATGGTTAAATACGAAATACATTTGGAACCATCCACCACATACGGTTCTGGAATTGCATCTGTGGGACATTCATCAATGCAAGCGGTGCAAGTTCCACAATAATCTTTTACTGGGCCATCAGGCTCCAATTCTAAATCAATGATTAGCTCTGCTAAAAAGAAAAACGAACCAGCTTCCTTGTTTATCAAATTGGCGTTTTTTCCAATCCAACCCAAACCGCTTTTCTTAGCCCAAGCTCTATCCAAAACTGGTGCAGAATCCACAAACACTCTTCCTCCTACTTCACCAATTTCGGCTTGTATGAATTTCATTAATTCTTTCAATTTCCATTTTATAATGAAATGGTAATCTTCTCCGTAAGCATATTTTGAAATTTTATAAGAATCTTCGTTCTGAGTTTTCTCAGGAAAATAGTTGAGAGCTAAAGAAACCACTGACTTAGCCCCATCTACTAACAATCTGGGATCAAGTCGTTTGTCAAAATGATTCTCCATGTATTGCATGTTTCCCTGCATATTGGATTCCAACCACTTTTCAAGTCTGGGGGCTTCTTCTTCCAAAAATTCTGCATTGGAAACACCGCAAAACATAAAGCCTAATTCGTGAGCTTTTTGCTTTATTAATGTGGTATGTCTTTGTTTTGGAGCGATTGGTAAAGTTAACTAAATGTTCTTGATCCGATTTTAGAAAATCAGAAAATCTAAAATTCATTTTGAATCATCAAAAAAATTAATTATATTATATTTACAGAATCAAAGCTAATACTCGAAGACGGAAACTGTTTTGCAACTTCAACAATTTAGCTAAATAAAACTAAAACCAATTAATGGGCAAATCACAAGAAACATACAACAAAAAAGAAAAAGAAAAGAAGAAGCTAAAGAAACGTCAGGAAAAAGAGGCGAGAAAATTAGCGAGAAAAGAGGAGGAGAAAAACTCAAGTTTGGACAGCATGATGGCTTATGTTGATGAGTTTGGAAACATTACAGATACTCCGCCAGACCCAACGAAAAAGAAAAAAGAAATTAAAGCCGAAAACATTGTAATTGGAGTTCCAACTCGTGAAGCAGAGCCGGAAATGGATCCAATTAGAAAAGGTGTTGTAGAATTCTTTAATTCCGAAAAGGGATTTGGATTTATTAAAGACAACGAAAACGAAGAGAAATACTTTGTTCACGTAAGTAGCCTATCCGAAGAAATTGTAGAAAACGACAAAGTTCAGTACGAACTGGAACAAGGAATGAAAGGACTTAATGCTGTGAGGGTAGTTAAACTTTAGTAATTAATCCAAAGGACTTTTAATAGTTATCAAGCTCTCATTTGCTATGTGAGTATAAATCAAAGTTGTTTTGATATTATGATGCCCCAGAAGTTTTTGAATGTGAGTAATCCCAACACCATCTTCAAGTAAATGTGTGGCAAAGCTGTGTCTCAAAGTATGAAGAGTTGCTGGTTTATTTATGTTAGCTTTTTTCATGCTTTGTTTCAAAACATTTCTGGCACTTCCAGCAGTATATTTACCCCCTTTTTGCCCCTCAAAAAGATACTCTTTGGGTTTGTATTCAACGAAATATTTTCTTAAAACCATAAGAACATTATTCGAAAGTATCGTCAATCTGTCTTTTTTACCTTTACCTTGATTTACTTTCACAGTCATTCTTTCCGAGTCTATATCGGACAAACGCAATTCTAATAGCTCCCCTATTCTTAAACCACTTCCATAAAGCAATCCCAATAATGCTTTGTGCTTTATATTGTGAGTATTGATCAATATCATTTTCACCTCTTTTTTTGACAAAACGGGAGGTATTTTATTTTCTCTTTGCGAAACTCTGAGTTGATTTAAGTTTAATTCTCTATCATAAACTTCTTTGTAGAACAGATTAATGCTTCCAACCACCTGTCTCTGTGTGGATGCAGCTATTTTTTTGGTATTTACCAAATGAAAAACATAGTTGAACCATTCTTTATCATTAATATTGGCAAAACTCTTGTTATTAAAATGCACTTGAGCCAAATGCAAATTAGACAAATAAGAATCTATTGTTTGTTTACTATACCTTTTTAATTGTAGAATTTCTTTAAAATAATTTAAGTCATTTTTCATACACTTACGCTTTACCTCCAGTTAGATGCCCTAATCAGCAATAGATAAATATACTAAAAAAAGAGAAAACAACTTTTTTAAGCTATGATTTTTAGCCTGTTATCTTATTTTTTTTGTAACTTGCGTTTATACACAAGTTCTCATTCATTAAAACACAGATTTAAAAACAAATAAATGAAAAAATCAATTTATCTATTGCCGCTAATTTTATGTTTTACCTCTTGTCAGCTTGGCAGGTATGTTACCAAGGGGAAATCAGATATAACTGACTATAAAATATTCCCATTCACAGAAATAAATACAAGTAATGAGAAGTTTCATTTTGAGTCTAATACTGAAAACGACTTGCTTGATAGTCTTCGGTTTAATGTCAAGTTGAAAAAGGAGACACTTAAAAATATTAGTTTGGAATCCTATTTGAGTAACACCAAAACCACCTCATTTTTAATTATTAGAAATGACACAATAATTTTTGAAAAATA
>JBMYYT010000140.1:0-6392 GCA_049609665.1 Flavobacteriales bacterium
CAACAAATTTACATCCTTCTTTAGCACATAAATCATTCATTTTCTTAATTAGAGAAACTGAAATTGTTTGTAAATCCATTTTCTCAGTAATAACTTTATCTACAGCCGTTTGCAAATAATTGATAGATGCAAAATAATTCCTTCCTGTCCAGTCTTGGTAGAGTTCATTCCAGTTTTCAAATTTTATTTCTTTCTTATTTTCATCACTCACATAAGGAAATCTTGAATCGTCCATCAAGAAATCAATGAAATCCATTGATTGACTGAAACCAATTTTAAGAGCTCTTCGATAGTAGGGTGTTAGTGCATTCCTATCCAGGTGATAAGAGGAAAAATTAAGTATCACAACTTCTGGAATTTTCTCCGATTTCAAAATTTGTTGAAGCTGTAAATAAGATTGAACCGTTCCGTAGCCGGGCACTCCATAATTCATAAGTTTATGAGTTGGAAAATGAGATTGCAAAAGAGATGTGAAATTTTCTTTATCGTTCACTCCATAACCGTATGTAAATGAACATCCTAAACTCACAATTGAAGTTGAGTCAATTTTATTTTCATCAACAATTCTTCGTCCTTCAGCAGTATGCGTGGTAATAAATTCAATAGTGTCGTTCAGTTTTATTTTATACTGTCCTGGATTTAGTGCAATTCCAAGAGAATCATCTCCAATAAAAGCATTTCTGGGTGTGATTTCAATCTTATATGTTTCATTTTCATAAGGCTTACCTCCTACAATTCTTAAAGCAATTTCAAAACACGGAAAAAGTAAAAGAAGGATATAAATCCATTTCAACAATCTCTTTTTTATGTTTTTTTTTCGACTCATTAATTTTAAAAAATAGAATAAATAAAAGGAGCAACAACAGAGCTTTCGCCTAATAAAGCCAATAAAATTAACATCACCAGAATGATAATGATTGGGATTAACCAAAATTTTCTGCGCTTCCATAAGAAACCAAATAATTGACCCAAAGTTGATAATTTACTCATCTCAATATAGTTTTCTGTAATCCGAATTCATAGAATTGATTTCCTGCCAACCCACTTTTTCATCATTTTTCTTAAATATCCTAATTAAAAAAGTAATTGGAAAAAAAATCAAATAATAAATAAAAGCTAATACAATAGTGGAGGTAATTTCTCCTAAAATTTGTCCCAGAATTAACCATATTACCAAAGGAAACAACATCCATTTCAACCTGAATAAACCGATCAAAATAACCAGTAATATGAGCACACCTCCAGTTACTAAATAGACCTTATCAAAATCGCCAACTACCAAGGCATAGGAAATTAAACCTAATAAAAATGCCAATAACAGAAAAGCAAACTGTCTCTGCATTTTTGTTGAATTTGCCAATTTCATTGACTTATTCCAAGCTCTATTAATCCAATTCATAGCGCTTCGATTTAAATGATTCAATATTCGTTAAATTCTGCTCTTTCTCAATTATCAGTCCTTCAATCACCAATATATCAATTCCAGTATTGAAAAAACAATGTATCGCATCTTCTGGAGATTCTACAATCGGCTCTCCCCTTTCATTGAAAGAAGTATTAATTAAAACTGGCACTCCTGTTTTCTTCTCAAGCTTCTCCAACAGAGAATAAATCAATACGTTCTCATCTTTATTAACGGTTTGAACACGGGCCGTTAAATCCTCATGAACACAAGCTGGAATTTGGGCAGACCTATCACTTCTCTGAGTAAACAACATATATTTCGAAGGAGAATTCATGTCAAACCATTCCTCTGCTTTTTCCTCCAAAACCATGGGTGCAAATGGTCTAAATCCTTCTCTTTTTTTAATTTTCTGGTTTAGATATTGTTTCATATCAGGAAAAACAGGACTTGCCAAAATAGATCGGTTTCCCAATGCTCGAGGACCAAATTCCATTCTGCCTTCGAACCAACCTATAACTTTTTTAGTATTTAATTCTACAGCAATCAATTCAAGCATTTCATTTTCAGGAAGCTCTTTAAAATTTATATTCCATTCATTCAGTTGTTTTTTTATTGAGGGTTTAGAATAAGTAGAACCCAAATACACCTGAGAATTCAAAGAATTAATCTGGATTTTTCTTTGTTTACTTAAATGATGATACCAACCCACATAGGCAGAACCCATTGCTCCCCCTGCATCTCCAGAAGCAGGCTGAACCCAAATGTTTTCTGGGTTAATGAACTCTAATAATTTGGAATTAGCCACACAATTCAAAGCTACCCCACCCGACAAACAAACGTTTTTCAATCCAGTAATTTGTTGTGCATACTTAACTGTTTTTATTACCGCTTCTTCTGTAATTTTTTGTGTAGAAGCAGCAACATCCATATAAAACTGGGTCATTTTGGTTTCAGAAGTTCTTGCTTTCTCTCCTAAAGCTTTCTCGAAAGAAGGCCTTATCATTTTAAGACCAACCTCGTAACCGAAATGTTTTAAATTCAATTTAATACTTCCATTTTCCTTAATTTCAATCAAATGAGATTTAATTAAATCCACATAAATAGGTTTTCCATAAGGAGCAAGACCCATCAATTTATACTCTCCTGAATTAACTTTAAAACCACAGTAATAAGTCATTGCAGAATAGAACAAACCCAAAGAATGAGGAAACTCCTGATTTTGAATAATTTCAACCCGATTGCCTTTTCCAACCCCAATTGTTGCAGAGGCTCTCTCTCCCACTCCATCCATTGTGATTATTGAAGCTTCGCTAAATGGAGAACTAAAAAAAGTACCCGCTGAATGAGACTCATGATGATTTGAATAAATAATTTCCCCTTTGTAATTAAGTTCTTTTTTTATTAAATCTGAAATCCATAATTTCTTGGAAAACCAACTTTTCATTGCTTTTTTAAAAGACCAAAATCCTCTTGGAGAATGAGATGCATAAGAATCAATAATTCTCTCAAATTTTTGAAATGGTTTTTCATAAAAACAAACTAATTCAATATCATCCATGGAAATAGAAGCAAACTCCAAAGCTTTCATGATAGATTTTACTGGAAAACTACTGTCGTGCTTTATTCTTGAAAATCGCTCTTCTTGAGCAGCAAAAATAACTTCTCCATTTTTCAACAAACAAGCTGCCGAATCGTGATATAAAGCCGATATTCCAAGAATGTACAAAGCGAAAAATAGTTTTATTAAAGGTAAGGATTTATCAAAATATCGAAAAACTTATTTCTTCTTAATTGATTTTACATTTTGTTACTTTTTATAACTTTGAGTATGCATTCCGAATTTTATAATGAACTCAAAAAAAACCTTCCAAATAGTAATTGGGATATTCGAAAAAATTGGGCGCAAGAAATTGTAAATCAAAATATTGAACTTCAATCTTTGTTTCCTCTTTTGGAAGAAAACAAAAAAGTAGCTTCTCGATTTTTGTGGTTATTGAGTGATGTAGCAGATGTTTCAAATTCAATCTTGTTTGCTGAACTTCCTTATCTGCTTGAGCTAAGCGAAAAAATCAATCATGTAGATATGAAAATTGCATTTACTCGTTTTTGGCAATTGACAGGCGTTCCTGAAGAAAACGAATCTCAAGCTATTAATATGCTTTTTGGTTATTTGAACTCCAGTGAAATTCAAGTCACTCAAAAATCAAGGGCTCTATTTGTGTTGTTTGATTTAACTAAAAAATATCCTGGGTTGGAAAATGAATTGAAAGAATGCTTATTAATTCAAAGAGACAAAAATACAGCTGATTTTAAACGAAGAGCGGATAAAATTCTTATCAAATTATAGAATTTTTCATCTGTCAGATTGAGCGGAGTCGAAATCCATAAAAAAAGATAATCATTCTTTGTAAATAAAAAAGGCTTCGACTCCGCTCAGCCTGACAATTACTTTCTAAATGAACTAAAATACAGTCTTCAATTCACTATATTTGTGTTACAAAAAAGAAAAAACTATGAAAAAAATTGCCGTAATAGGAGCTGGAACAATGGGTAACGGAATTGCCCATGTATTTGCACAATCTGGATTTGAAGTGTCACTTATTGATATTTCGCAAGCTTCGCTTGACAAAGCTGTTGCTACTATCACCAAAAACTTGGACAGATTACTTGCCAAAGAAAGAATTACGGAAGAAGTTAAAAATTCTACTCTTGGCAACATTTCAACTTTCACCGATATGGGAGAAGGAGTCAAAGGAATTGATTTGGTAGTTGAAGCAGCAACAGAAAATGTAGACCTTAAATTAAAGATATTTAAGCAATTAGATGAACTGACAAGCGACAACGTAATTTTAGCTTCGAACACTTCTTCTATCTCAATTACACAAATTGCTGCAGTTACTGGCAGACCTGAAAAAGTAATTGGAATGCACTTTATGAACCCTGTTCCAATCATGAAATTGGTTGAAATCATCAGAGGTTATGCTACTTCGGATGAAGTAACCAACACCATAATGGAAATGAGCAAAACTCTTGGAAAAGTTCCTGTTGAAGTGAATGATTACCCTGGTTTTGTGGCAAATAGAATTTTGATGCCAATGATTAATGAGGCAATTATTACTTTACACGAGGGAGTTGCTGGAGTTGAAGAAATAGATACCGTAATGAAACTTGGAATGGCTCACCCAATGGGACCACTTCAATTAGCTGATTTTATTGGGTTGGATGTTTGTTTGTCAATACTTAATGTATTGCACGATGGTTTTGGAAATCCAAAATATGCACCTTGCCCATTGTTAGTAAATATGGTAATGGCAGGTAAAATGGGAGCAAAATCTGGAGAAGGATTTTATTCTTGGACTCACGGAACCAAAGAATTGATAGTAGCTGATAATTTTAAGAAGTAAAACTTACATTAATAGTTATAAAGCCTCAATTCTCAGTAGTATTGAGGCTTTTTTCGTTTACTCCTTTTCATTCCGTATCTTTATTGAGTGAAACGTTTCATTCAAATAGCTCTTTTATGCTTTATTTCATACGCTGGATATTCTCAAGAAATATGCAACAATGGAATTGACGATGATTCTGATGGGTTAGTTGATTTAAACGATACAACTGATTGTGATTGCCAAATTGGTGTTTTACCTCCAATTATTCCCAATCCCTCATTCGAATCTTTTTCTTCTTGCCCTACAATGGTTTCTCAAATGAATAGAGTAAATTTTTGGCAAGATGCAGTAACACTCAATACTCCAGATTATTACAATTGTGGATTTTCTGTTCCTGCAACTTCAACTCCTTTTCCTCATGGTACAGGAGCAGTTGGTTTTGCTGTAGGAAATGGTAACGGTAAAGAATTCATTGGAACTTGTTTGTTAGATACTCTTCATGCTGGAGTTACTTATAATTTACAATTTCAGTATGCGCAAATAGCAAGTATAACTCCTCGTCCTATTGCAATTTATGGAACAGCTAATTGTGCGAACATACCCTATCCCAGAACTCCGGTAGGTTCTTTTGGTTCGGTTGCAAACTGCCCATCTTTGGGTCCAAACTGGGTAACTCTTGATAGTTTAACTCCAATACTGAATAATGCTGGATGGAATACCTACACATTCACTTTCACTCCTTCTTTTGATGTTACAGCTATTGTAATTGGACCAAGTTGCCAATTATTATCAGCTGGTGGAGGCCAAGCTTATTATGGAACTATTGACGACTTAAGATTAAGTTATGTTTCTCCTACAGTTTATATAGATGAATCAGGTCATTATTGTCGCAATAATCTTGTTTTAACCGCCAACTACGATTCTGTTCCAATCTCGTTTCAATGGTATCGAAATGGGATTGCTTTAGTGAACGACACTGTTAATTCATATCTTGTTCCTTCAGGAGGCATTGGAAATTATCAAGTTATCTTAAATTATAATGACGGATGTTTACTTTCCGATACTTTTGTGGTGGATACTCCAATCATCGAATTTCAATACGATTCTTCAGGCTCTTGCTCCAATACAAATACTGGGACTATATCTACTTTCGGTTTTACTGGCGGAACTTCTCCTTATGATTTTTCAATTCAGTCCAGTGTTTTTGGAGTAGATTCAAATTTTTCCTCTCTCTTTCCGGGAATCTATTCTGTTTCTGTGAGAGATAGTAATTTATGTGTGGGTAAAAAATTAATTACAGTCGAAGAATTTCCTGAGCCGACAGCCAATTTTAAAGCTGATACAGTTTGTTTGGGTCAATCTACTCAATTAACTGACAGAAGCCAAATACAAAGCGGCACACTAATAAATTGGAATTGGGAGACTCCTATTAATTCAAGTTTGCAAAACATAACTTATACTTTTACTTCAATTGGTATTAATCCAGTTACTTTAACTGTCACTTCAGATTCTGGATGTGTGAATGACACAACTCTGAATGTTGTCGTAAACCCTTTGCCCATTATTGATTTTACCTTCTCCCCTTCCTCTATTTTTACTTT
>JBMYYT010000141.1:0-6372 GCA_049609665.1 Flavobacteriales bacterium
CAATAAGGATTAAATCTTATCAAACAAAAACAGTTTTGGTGCGGGTAGTGCAAGAGTTTATCCAGAATAGCTTGAAACACGCAAACTGCGAAACTATAAAAGTTTCTATGCAAATGAAGGAAGAAGATATAGTATTAGACATATCTGATGATGGTAAAGGATTTGATATAAATAAAAAAGTGAGTGGAATAGGATTGAAGAATATTAAAAAACGAGTTGAGTTGATAAGAGGACAGGTTGAGCTGAAAAGTGAGCTA
Source organism: Flavobacteriales bacterium (assembly GCA_049609665.1). Classification (GTDB taxonomy): domain Bacteria; phylum Bacteroidota; class Bacteroidia; order Flavobacteriales_D; family CAJJDF01; genus CAJJDF01. The sequence continues at coordinate 258 of JBMYYT010000141.1, forward strand.
AACATTGGAACTAAATTACGAATTAAAATTCCCAAAGAATGAAAACCAAAATTGTAATAGTAGACGATCATGTATTAATTGCAAAAGCGATTTCAAGTATAATTGAAAATTTTGAGGGTTTTGATGTTGAGTATGTGTGTGAAAATGGATTGGAATTACAAAAGTCAATCAATAAAAATTCTCCTCCAGATATAGTTTTATTAGATATTAGTATGCCGGTAATGGATGGATTTGAAACTGCTATTTGGTTAAAGGAGTGTTTTCCTTCGGTAAAAGTTATGGCTCTTAGCATGCAAGATGATGAGCAAAGCCTGATTAAAATGATAAAAAACGGGGCAAAAGGGTATATGCTTAAAAATATTCATCCCAAAGAGCTTCATCACGCTCTCACTAAACTAATGGAAGATGGTAGCTTTTTTCCAAATTGGGCAACAAGCAAAGTAATGACCAGTATTACCGAAAACACAATTAATACATCTTCCAAAATTAATTTATCGGAGAGAGAACAAGAGTTTTTGACCTTTGCAGCAACGGAAATGAATTACAAACAAATTGCAGATATTATGTGTTGTAGCCCAAGAACTGTAGAAAACTATCGAGATAGTTTGTGTGAAAAGTTAGAAATAAAAACGAGAGTAGGACTTGCTGTTTATGCCATTAAAAATGGGTATTCAACTGATTAACACAGATCTCATTTTCTTCGTTTTTTTCTGGGAGGAGGACCAGAAAATAGTTTGCTTAATTCTTCAGTTAACTCATCAAAATTCTCCAACTGGTCTTCTCTGCAGATGTTCTTAATATCTGAAAAATGCTCGAAGTGCTTGGTTTCAATGGAAGCATAGGCAATTCCAATAGTTCTTTTTAGAGCTTCAATTTCATGTGAATTAGTCGAATCTTGTTTTAAATATTGATACAGTTCTTTTTTGGATAAAATAATGGACTTTCTGATTTTCCTTATTTCTCTTTTGTGCTCTGTTATTAAAGTTTCGTAAGATTTAATCTGCTCATTATCGAGATTTAATTTATTTATAACTCTTTCTTTTGGAGGCTTGGGCTTTGGTGGTTTATTCAAAATCATAAAACCAACTAAGAATAAATTAATCCCAAGTAATACGATAGCTGCCCATTTAAATAAATTAGTCTTATTCATTATACAGCAGATTTAAATTGTTTGTAGAAAGCGAAGTATCTTGGGAAGAGGAAACTTCAAAAGAGCTAAAAGCAAAAACATTCAATGCAATAACACAGGAAAGACAGGCTGCTGCACTCCAAACCCAGGCTTTGGATAGGGATTGAGTTGTCCGATTTTCAATTGAATTAATAATTCTTGTGTAGAGAAATTCCGGTGCATCTACTTTTTGAATTTTATCTAATATGTCTAATTTATCTTGCATTGTTATTATTTATGACGATTTAATACTTATTATCCTTCGTTTGAATTGAGTTGTTTTTTTAAATTTTTCTTTGCTCTGCTAAATAAGGATTCCAGTGCCTTCTCACCTATGTCCATAATCTCCGCAACTTCCTTTTGAGATTTTTGTTCAATCTTCAATAAAATAAGTGCAGTTTTTTGGTTTTCAGGTAATTGATTGATATAGTTGAATAGTTTTTCAAGCTCTTCCTTTTCCTCCATCAATACCCCAGGATGTTTAAATTCTGAATAGGGGTGGTTTTTCTCTTCTTCATTATCAAAGAAAAGGGAAGTCATTATCCCAGCTCTTTTCTTTCTTTTTTTGGCTTTAATAAAATCTAAAGACTGATTGATTGTGATTCGATAAATCCAAGTTGAGAGTTTCGATTTACCATGAAACGAATCCATTTTTTGATGAACTTTTACAAATACATCTTGAGTGATTTCTTCTGCATCTTGAGTGTTTTGAACGTATTGAAGAGCTAAGTTGAAAACAAGATTTTTGTTTTCGTCATATATCGATTTAAAATTCAAGTTATGGATGCAGTTCTTGAATATTAATTTGGCCTGAGTTGGTTACTTCAACATGACTTAAATTCGTATCAATCGATTCAATTTTATAATCATAATGATGAGTTGTAATATCAAATACATGAATTAATCGTTGAGATTTAACTTCGTAGGATTTTTTTGTAGAAGTATTATACCCTTCATCCAAGATTTCTTTTTTTTGAGCCTTGTAAATGAGGGCTTCACCAATTACTTCATCATTCTTGAACACACACAGGTTTCTTATTACATGATTTCGTTTATCAATTTCTTTAATTCTTACTTCAATAGAATCATTGATAATTTCATGGTTTAAGAATTCTTTTTCATCAATTACAGGCTTAGTTTCTTTTACTTCAATCTCTGGAAAACATGACATTAGAAAAATTATGAAGAAAATAGCGGTGGTAAAAAATGTTTTTGAATTCATCCTGTTTTAATTGTGAAAGTTAAGTTCGAATAGAGTCCTATTCTTGATAGAGTTTCCTAAAGTAATATCATCCGCATAGGCCAATTCGTCCCCAACAGCAACACCTCTGGAAAGAATGGTGGTCTTGATTTCGGTGTTGTTGAGTTTTTTATAAATATAAAAATTGGTTGTATCTCCTTCCATCGTTGCAGCTAAGGCAAAAATGATTTCTTTAACTTCTTTGTTTTCAATTTTGCTTATCAATTCATCAATTGATAAATCATTCGGCCCAATTCCATCCATGGGAGATATTAATCCACCCAAAACATGGTAAACTCCTTTGAACTGAAGAGTGTTTTCAATTGCCATAACATCTCTTACATCTTCAACTACACAAATTGTGGAGTGATCTCTGTTTGGATTGGTGCAAATGTCACAAACCTCTGTATCCGAAATGTTTTGACAGTTTTTACAATATTGAATTTCGTTTTTCAACTTTAATATAGCTGATGATAACCCTTCAATATCTTCAGGATCTTGTTTCAATAAGTGCAATACAAATCGCAATGCACTCCGTTTACCAATACTGGGTAAGGAAGAGAACTCTTCAACGGCTTGTTCAACAATTTTGCTTGGAATGTTCATTACTTCAAAGATATAGATTAAAATCCCATAATTTTAAATTTAATTTCTCATTTATAAAAAGAGAATAGTTAATTTTGATACTTAATGAATTTCAATACTCAAATGAAAACACTCTTATACCTATCATCTCTTTTTTTGGTTGTGGCTTGCAGCTTAGGCGAAAAATCAAGTAAACAAAATGCAAATACTATGGATAACCCAACTGTAAGTGAATTAAAATCAGCCGATGGAAAAGCTTTTGGATTCTATAATGTAGAAAATTTATTTGATACCATTGACAGTAAATATACCATTGACGAGCAGTTTTTGCCTAATTCTGAAAAAGAATGGAACACAAAAAAATACTTTGAAAAACTGAAAAACTTAGCGAAAGTAATAACCGCAGTAGATAAAGAACTTCCTGTGTTCATGGGGTTTGCAGAGATAGAAAATGAATTGGTAGTCAAAGATTTATTGACCAATACCAATCTGAACGAAGGAAATTATTCTATTGTACATTTCGAAAGTCCAGATAAACGTGGAATTGACTTAGGTTTTATTTATAGAAACGAATATTTTAAGGTGATTAAAAGCGAAAACATTGAAGTTTCCTTAAAAGACAATCCAGATTTTGCAACTCGTGATATTCTTTATGTTGAGGGAGAGTTAAGTGGAAATGACAAAGTGCATATCTTTTTAAATCATTGGTCTTCGCGAAGAGAGGGACAGAAGAAAACGGAACATAAAAGAGTGAAAGCCGCTACTATTTTAAGAGGAAGAGTAGATAATATTTTGAAAGCGGATAAAGATGCCAAAATCATCATTATGGGTGATTTTAATGATTATCCAACTAACAAAAGTGTTTATGTGACACTAAATGCCAAGGGTACTCCTGATTTTCAAAATGGTCAATTATTCAATATGGCTTACAAGTTGGAAATAGCAGAAAAAGGAACTTACAACTACCGAGGCGACTGGGGAATGTTGGATCAAATGATTATCAGTGAAGGGCTTTATAATGCCAAATCTGGTTTGCATGTCACTTATCCGCAATGCAAGATTCTTAAAAAAGAGTGGATGATGTACACCGATAAAAAATACGGAGATCAAAAACCAAGTAGATCATACGGTGGTCCAAACTATTACGGAGGTTATTCCGATCATTTACCTATTTATTCGAGGTTTAGTAAGTAGTTGGCAAAAGTTTACTTTATTAAAAAAAATGCTTATTTTTGAATAAGTTAGTTAATTGGTATATTTATGGATACAAGTGCTCAAATAAAAAATGATTTAATTTCAAGAATTAAGAATTCTTCAGATTTGAATTTTTTGAAAGCGCTTCAAACAATTTTCGAATCTTCGGAACAACAGCTTTTTCAATTGTCCCCCGGACAAGAAAAGACCATTTCCAATGGAAGAAACCAAATTAAAAAGGGAGAGTATTCATCTAATGATTCTGTAATTTCTGAAATGAAAGAATGGTTGGCAAAAAAATAATTTGGTCGGATAGTGCTAAAATTGAATTTCGTGCAATACTTGAGTTTTATGCCGAAAGAAATGGTTCGATAAATTACAGTAATAAAATTCTAATTGAAGTTCAAGATTTGCTCCAAACTTTATCTATGAATAGTAAGATTGGACGAATGACTTCAAATAATAAAACACGAGTGATTCCATTGAAAGTTTACCTTATTTTTTATGAATTAAATGAAAATAGGATTGAGATTGTTTCTTTTTGGGACAACAGGCAAGATACATTGAAAAGAAAAATAAAATAGAACCTTTACTTCCTCCCAATATAAACAGTAAGTCTCCCAGTAGCCACTAATTTACCTTCTTCATTAGTCAAATTAACTTGCCAAACGTGAGTAGATTTTCCTTTGTGAATAATTACCGCTTTGGCAAAAACAAAACCGCTTCTCATTGATTTGATATGATTGATATTCAAATCCAATCCCGAGGAAAACTCAGTTTCTTGGTTGATAAGTAGATGAGAACCAATGCTTCCTAAGGTTTCTATAAGTGCTGCGGAAGCTCCTCCGTGCAAAATCCCCATGGGTTGGTGGGTTCTATTATCCACAGGCATTTTGCCACAAATGTAATCGTCTCCTATTTCGGTGTATTCAATTCCCAAAACTTCCATCAAGGTGTTTTTTGAACTTAAGTTTAGTTGATCAAGTGGAGTGTTTTTCATAGTTGATTGGCATAAGTTACGCAGGCAAATATTCCCGCAGTTTCTGTTCTTAGTCGAGTTTCTCCTAATGAGAGTTCATTGATCCCATTTTCTTTGGCAATTCCAATTTCCTTTTCCGTAAAATCTCCTTCTGGGCCAATTAAAATTGTAAGAGGAGAGTTCTTTTTGATGGAATAGGAGTGAAGCTCTTTTTTGTTTTCATCATCTTCGCAATGAGCCATAAAAAGAGTGTTGTCTTTTTGGTTTTTAACAAACTGATCAAAAGAAATCATAGGGTTAAAAATGGGTAAGTGAAAACTCTTGGACTGTTTAGCAGCAGAGAGAATTACTTTTTCCATTCGTTCAGATTTGATTACTTTTCTTTCGGAACGGTCGCAAAGAATGGGTGTAATTTCTTTAATTCCAATCTCTGTTGCTTTCTCCAAGAAGAACTCCATCCGATTATTGTTTTTGGTTGGCGCTATGGCAATGTGTAAGTTGTTGGTTTGGTCAAAACTCTGTTTGCTCTTGATAGTAACATGGCTTTTTTTAGAGCCGATTTGAGTCAATTCGCACTCAAATAAATCTCCTTTGCCATTCATTATCCATATCAATTCTCCAACTTGTTTTCTGAGTACTCGTGTGGCATGAGTGTGTTCTTCTTTCTCAAGAAAAAGGTCAGTTTCTATGGAGGGATTATAGAATAGTTGCATGCTAATGCAAAGATGAGAAAAATAGTTTAAATCCCTGATGTAAGGTTTACAAGTATTTCAAACTAATAAGGGGTAACGGTCTTGTGTATGAAACGTAGCGGATTTTTAAACACTAACTTTTTAGGTTATAACTGACCTCTAATTTATTCATTTTGATTCGATCAATCGATTAAACCGCTATTTTTTATATACGTTGTTGTAAGTAGTGCTTTTTTCATTCAGTTCGGTTTTCCGAT
>JBMYYT010000142.1:0-6359 GCA_049609665.1 Flavobacteriales bacterium
CAAGGAGCAATGATTCCTCCGGGACACATACAAAAAGAAAACACTCCTCTGTCTTTCGTTTTACACACCAAACTGTAGGAGGAAGGCGGCAAAAACTCTCCTCTTTCAGGAGTTTTATATTGAATAGAGTCAACTAAAGTTTGTGGATGTTCAATTCTAACCCCCAATGCAAAAGGTTTAAACTCAATTGCAATTTCTTTTTTATTTAATAAATAGTAAATATCTCTCGCAGAATGTCCTGTTGCCAGGATAACTTGTTCAGCTTTAACAATTTTCTTTTCGTTGATTTCAATTCCTGTTACTGAGTTGTTTTTAATAATTAAATCGGTCATTTTGGAATCAAAATGTACTTCACCCCCGTGTTCAATTATTGCTTCACGAATAGCTACAATAATTTGAGGAAGTTTGTTTGTTCCGATATGCGGATGGGCATCAGCTAATATGTCACTATCAGCTCCAAAAGCCACTAAAGTTTCCAACACATTCCGAACATCTCCTCTTTTTTTAGAACGGGTATAAAGCTTTCCGTCTGAGTAAGTTCCAGCTCCACCTTCACCAAAACAATAATTGGATTCAGGGTTTACAATATGCTCTTTGTTGATTGCCGCAAGGTCTCTTCTTCTGCTTTTTACATCCTTTCCTCTATCAACAATTATTGGTTTTAATCCCAATTCAATGGCTTTTAATCCTGCAAAAAGTCCAGCAGGTCCAGCCCCAATGATTATAATTTGTTTTGATTTTGAAACGTCTTTTAATTCCGGATAAAAATCGTTTTTCGGAGCTTTTTCATCCACAAAAACAAGTAATTTAATTCTATAGAATGGCTTTGATTTTCGAGCATCAATTGATCTTCTAACTACTCGAATAGTTTGGATTCGATCAATTTTTATTTTCAAAGTAGAAGCAGCAATCCTTTTCATGGATTCCATATCGTTTCTATGAGGAGGGAGAGTTATTTCTATTTCTTTTTGCATTTCTATTCTTTAGAATTTAGTTGGTTTTGCTGAAAGCAAACAAAGTTAGTGGTAATCTTAGGATACTACTGAAAATACTAAGTTTTATTTACAATAAACAATTATATTCAGTTTTTGTATATTTGTAATATGAAGTTGGTAATAGATATAAAGAAAGAGAAATTAGCCTTTTTTAAGGAGTTGCTCCAGAGTTTGGGCGTTGTTTCTTACATTGAGTTGGATGAAGAAGAAGTGCTTAAAAAAGAAATTTCACAAGCTGTGGATGAAATTAATTTGCATAAAAAGGGAGAATTGGAACTTCAATCCTTTGATTCTTTTTTAGATGAATTATAAGCTTGTTTTAATTAGCTTTTTTAAAAGAAGAGCAAAAAAGTTAATTAAGAAATATCCTTCCTTGAAAAACGAGCTTATAGAGTTAAGCGAAAAATTATTAAACAATCCCAAATTAGGTGAAAGTCTTGGAAATAATTGTTTTAAAGTAAGGTTAGCAATCAGATCGAAAGGAAAAGGAAAGTCGGGTGGAGCAAGAATAATTACCCATTTTTATATTGAAGAGAATACTATTTATCTATTGACTATTTACGATAAATCAGAAGTGGAATCTATTTCTGACAAGGAATTAAAAGAATTATTAAAATTAATTAAATAAACCCCTAAACTAATCACTTTAATTATGTCACACCTTATTGCCCCATCCATATTAGCCGCAGATTTCGGGAATTTACAATCCGAAGTTGAGATGGTAAATGAAAGTCAAGCTCAATGGTTTCATATTGATATTATGGATGGAGTTTTTGTCCCTAATATTTCTTTTGGTTTTCCTGTGTTGAAACAAATTCAAAAACATGCTAAAAAGCCGTTGGATGTTCACTTGATGATTGTAAATCCTGACCAGTTTATAAAGAAATTTGCTGAGCACGGAACGGAAATTCTTACAGTTCATATTGAAGCGTGCAATCATTTACATAGAACAGTACAGGCGATTCATGCAGAAGGAATGAAAGCCGGAGTAGCTTTGAATCCACACACTAATGTAGATTTATTAGAAGATATTATTCAAGACATTGAATTAGTTTGTTTGATGTCGGTTAATCCGGGTTTTGGAGGTCAAAAATTTATTGAAAACACTTACGATAAAGTAAAAAAACTGAAAGCTCTAATCGAACGAAAAAAATCAAAAGCTCTTATCGAAATTGACGGAGGGGTAAATTCAGAAACAGCTCCTAAATTATTGGAAGCTGGAGCAGATGTATTGGTTGCAGGAAGTTATGTATTTAAATCGGATAACCCAAAGTCAACTATTGAGGGATTGGTTGGGTTATAGATTAAAATTTTAATCCAATTGAAATCATAGCACTATTACTGTTCAATCCAAAATTTAACCAACTTGAATGTTCAATTTCAGTCGGCAAAGGTCTGGATCCGCTGTATGTTGAAGTGGTTTTTACCCTGAAATAACGTAGCGAAGGAAGTAAGTCAGCTTGAATATACCAGTTGTTTTTTGGGCTGTAGTGAAATCCTAATATGCCTGTTAAACCAGGAGAAACGCTGTTTTCTTTAATTGTTAGAGATTTAGATATGTCTGTGTTAGTTATGTTCTGAGCTATACCGCATGTCAATTCAATCCCATAAGCAAAATAAATTTTTTCTGAAATTGCCTTCCTTCTTTCTCTTCCAGCAGCAAAATTAAAACCAAAACTTGTGAAAGTTGCGGTACTCATGGCATTTGTACTTAGACTACCAGATAATGCGCTAAACCTCCATAGTCTGTCTTCTTTTCCAATTTTATATATCAACCCGTAATTATCAAGATTGTAAAAAGTAAGTCCAACTTCTTTTATTTTCTTCTTTGATTCTTGTGCAAAGGATGTAAGTGAAAAGACTGATATTACAGCTGTGATGAGTAGATTTTTGATGTCCATAATTCGTTTTGGTTTAACATTATTTTAACAATAACTATGCCGAATAATCCTTGTTGATTCTAACAAATATTTTTTCCTTAACTTTGTACCACGAATGACAAAAAACAAATTCATATTAAAAAGTGTTTCACTTTTTTTATCCTTTTGGATGCTGATAGCGTCTGCTGGGTTGTCTATGAATTTTCATTACTGCGAGGGAGAAATTGTGGATTGGAGTATTTTTTCTGGAGAGCTTGAGTGTGAACATGATAATGAACAACAAGTTGAGTCTTGTTGTGAGGCAGACTTCCATTCAGAATGTCTTGATGTTCAAGACTTTAAATTTGAGAAAAGCAATTGTTGCGATACAGATGAAGCTTCAGTATCGATAGAGAGTGAATTTGATTTATCAAATTCTAAGGCAAAAATTAATATGCCACAGCTTATCATTTTGTCACAAATTGTTGTTCCAGAGCTTTGCAAGGAACAACATGAATTTAGAGACGTATTAAAAGAATCACCTCCGATTCTTTATACTTCTGAACAATCTTTTATCCAATCTTTTTTAATTTGATACAATAGTTTATTTATCTGTAACCTCATTGAATACTGAGGTTGTAAAGTAAAATACTATTAACGAATTAAAAAAAAATCATGAAATATATAAAAATAATTATTGCTTGTTTGTTATTGATTGTAACGAACAATTTAGTAGCACAGAAAACAATTGACACTACTTTTTTTGTAGATGGAGTTTGTGGAATGTGTGAAGAAAGGATTGAAAAAGCCTTAAAATTAAGAGGAATCGAATCAGCAGAATGGGATGTAGATTCCAGAATGCTAAACGTTGTCTTTGACAGCGCGAAAATAAAATTATTGACTATTCATCAAAAAGTCGCAGATGTAGGTCATGACACTAAGTTGATAAAAGCGACTCAAGAAGTCTATGATAATATACATGGCTGTTGTAAATATCGCGATGAAGAAGTAATAAAAGCTCACAGCGGAGAAGAGGAAGAAGAAAATGAAGAAGATATACCTCATCATGTAATGTTAAGCGGAACGATTTTAGAACAAAAAGAAAATGGAAACAAAGCTAAAGTATATGGTGGGAATGTGTATTGGTTGGAAACCAGAAAAGGAGTGGCAACTGATGAAAACGGGAAATTTGAAATAGAAAAACACCCTGAGGAAAAAACTCTAATTGTGAGTTATGTGGGTTTACTGCCTGATACAATTCAAATAACTGATGAATCGGTAATTGAAATTGTACTAAGTAGCAATTTAATGCTCAAAGGATTTAGTGTGGTAGAAAGACAAAAATCCATTGAATACTCCAAGTTGAGTGGAATGAAGATAGAAGGGATTAATAAAAAAGAACTCGCAAAAGCTGCATGTTGCAACTTGTCCGAGAGTTTTGAAACTAATCCATCCATCGATGTTTCTTACACGGATGCCGTAACAGGAACAAAGCAAATAAAAATGTTAGGTCTCTCTGGAGCTAATATTCAAATTACCAAAGAATTACTTCCAGATATTAGAGGGTTTTCCTCAATGTATGGAATGGAATTTGTACCTGGAGATTGGATAGAAAGTATTCAGCTTATTAAAGGAATTGGCTCTGTGATGAACGGTTATGAAAGTATTGCTGGACAGATAAATGTAGAACTCAAAAAGCCTGAGGAATCAGAAAAATTTCATTTCAATTTATACGGAAATCAAGGAGGAAGATTAGAAGCAAACACCAATTTTAAGTTTAAACTCAATGAGAAATGGAGTACAGGGTTTTTGCTTCATGCAAGTGCGAGAACCATTGAAAATGATTTGAATAAAGATGGTTTTTTGGATAATCCTCTGAAACAAAATTTTATTGGGATTAACCGATGGAAATATTCAGATTCTTCGGGATTACAAGGGCAAATAGGAGTGGAAGGAGTGAGTTTAGAAAGTATAGGAGGTCAAACAGGATTTGCAGATAATATTTCGCCCGCTTTTGGTGTTCAAGCTCCGTGGGGAGCTCAAACTAACATTAACCGATTAAGAGTATGGGGAAAGGTAGGAAAAGTATTTTATGAGCATCCAGGAAGAAGTGTGGCTCTTCAAACTTCTTTTTCAACTTTTAATCAGGAATCAAACTATGGGGCGAAGAATAATCCTTCAGCTACTTATAAAGCCAAACAAAATTCAGGGTATATTAATTTTATTTATCAAGATATTGTAGGTACAACGGATCATTCTTATTTCTTGGGAGCCAGTTTGTTAGTTGATGATTATGATGAAAATGTGACTTCTGTTGATTTCAGCAGAGAAGAAATCACACCGGGAGTTTATGGAGAATACACTTACACAAGTGGAGAAAGGTTTAAAGCAATTCTTGGTTTGCGAGGAGATTACAGCAATTTGTTTGGATTTTTTATGACTCCAAGACTCCACATGAGATACAGTTTTACAGAAAATACAATTTTTAGAATAGCGGCAGGAAGAGGACAACGAACAGCTAACATTTTTTCTGAAAACCAAGCACTTTTCGCAACTTCAAGAACTGTTGTGTTGAACAATGATCCTAATTCAAATAAGCCTTATGGCTTGGATGCTGAGGTGGCTTGGAACTTTGGTGTTAATCTTACTCAAGACTTTAAATTATGGGACAGGGATGGAGTTATTTCCTTTGATTTGTATCGAACCGAATTTGAAAATCAGATTGTGGTTGATTGGGAAAACCCTGATGAGATTGCATTTTATAACCTTGAAGGGAAATCTTACTCAAATAGTTTTCAGGCACAGTTAGATTATGAACTAATCAAAAACTTAGACATGAGAATGGCTTATCGTTTCTATGATATTCAAACTACTTTTGGAGACGTAACTTTGCAAAAACAACTCACAGCTCAACACCGTGCTTTTATCAATTTTGGTTATGAAACTGAGAAGAAGTGGAGTTTCGATTTTACTTTGAATTGGATTGGTGAGCAAAGATTAGCTTCCACTCAATCTAATCCTGTGGAACACAGAAGAGGAGACAAAGCTCCTTCTCACTTTCTTTCAAATGCACAGATAAGTAAAAAATGGAGTGATAAGTTTGATACTTATCTGGGAGTTGAAAATCTGTTTGATTTTAAGATGGATAATCCAATCATAGATTCAGAAAATCCTTTTGGGAATAATTTTGATAGCTCTATGATTTGGGCTCCAATTTTTGGAAGGAATATCTATATTGGATTGAGGTATAGTTTGTAAAGGAAGAGTATTTAAAGTGAACTAAAGTAAAAAGTGCTTTGGAAACTCAGGGCACTTTTTTTGTTAACTCTTTTTCTAAGAATATTTTAACTAAATTTACAAAACTCAATTCTACTTTATGAAAACTTTACAACTCCTCAGTTTACTTATTCTTGGTTCATTTCTGTCTTTTGGTCAATCGGCAATACCAAAACGTCTTAAAATTAATTCAATGAGTTTTTCTCTGGGAATGATGGCTGATGTTTAT
>JBMYYT010000143.1:0-6357 GCA_049609665.1 Flavobacteriales bacterium
TTCCGTTTTCGCAATGCTTTTCACTATTATTTTGGTGGAATAGATACTTTCTATTCTCCGTATATTCGACTTAATGGAAAATTGGTAATCCGAGGGGCTTACGAACGAGATATTCTCCCAGAGAATAACGATACGCTTAATGTGATTCCTCAGATAATGACAAACGATGCTGATGAGTTTTTGTTTGTTGTCAAGTTTATTCAACAATTTGGATACAAAGAACTTAACTGGAATTTGGGCTGTCCTTACCCAATGGTTACAAAACAAGGAATGGGTTCTGGATTGGTGAAAAATACAGATCAAATTAAGCATATCTTGGAACGAGTTCATAACGAAACGGATATTGTGGTTTCCATGAAAATGCGAATGGGCTATGACAATGCCGAAGAGATTCTGGAAACTCTCCCCATGTTGGACGAATTTCCAATTAAGAACATTGCGATTCATGCTCGTATTGGAAAACAATTGTACAAAGGAGGAGTTGATTTAGAGGGTTTTCAAAGATGTGTGGATCTTGCCAAACACAAATTATACTACAATGGGGATATTACGTCTGTAGAAGTCTTTAGAAGAATGAAAGACCAATTTCCTTCCATTGACCATTGGATGATTGGAAGAGGGCTTATTAGCGATCCTTTTTTGCCACAAATGATAAAAGACAATACTACCAATTATCCCGAAAACCGTTGGCAAATATTTAAAGAGTTTCACGATACCATATACACTCAGTATGATGAATATTTAAGTGGTCCTACTCCTATCAAAATGAAAATGAGAGGATTTTGGGAGTTTTTTGCTACTACTTTTGATAATCCACACAAGACTTTTAAGAAAATTAAAAAAGCTAATAATCAGGTACAATACAAACAAGCCGTTCGAGAGATATTGAATGAAGCTATTCGGTCGGGAAAATAAGTTATAGATTCTATTTAATATTCTTAGAATTTTCTGGTTGCTTTCTCTTAAATTACCACCATTTAATGCTGTGCTGGATTTGCAATCCTGCACTCTTCATAAGGTTTTACGTTAGATCTGTTATGTTAGCTTATTTCCGCAGGATTGCAAATCCTGCGGAGCGGGTGGGTTTCAAATATCAACAAAAAAACCAGATTTATTGTTTCTTTTTACAACACCATTTTCACGCATTTCATGAATAATATCTCCATTGAAGTCAAAGTAATAATCTTCTTCAGGATATATTTCATTGGTAATTTTATGAACTGTTTCTATTAAGGATTTTCGAAATACTAATTGATCGGCTTCCGTGTCCGTAATTCGAAATCCTATTTGTGATATTTTTCCTAAATCTAAATTAATTTCATAATCATCAAATAGACTTTCAACATAACCAAATGTTGGAGTATATAAATCGTAAATTATAAATAAACTTTCATCATTTTCTTTAATTAAAGTTTTTAAAGCTTCTTTTTTTTCTATTTTTCTTTTAAATTTTATATCATACGTTAGTGCCATAATTTTATTATTTTAATTTAATATAAGCCGCTACTCTGGATTTGCAATCCTGCACAATTCATCAGTTTTTATGTTGGCTCTGTTATGTTAGCTTAGTTCCGCAGGATTGCAAATCCTGCGGAGCGGGTAACAACTGATGACAAATAAGTATAATTTCATAATATGATTCAAAATTTCTTTTTGGTATAAATTTGGTTAAGGTTATAAGACTAATATGGAGCAGTAGTTTTCGGAATTTCGGCCTCCATTATCTCATATAATTTCCTGCTTTTGAACCAGCTACCATGATGAAGAAATCCTCCGTATTGACTAAATAGACAGATCTCTTGAATATATTCTCTCCCCCTATAAAAATCCATTACCATTCTAAAATCTGCACTTTCCTTGGCGCCAACATAAGTTAAATTTAAAATTGATAAAGACTCCACAATTGAATTAATTATTTTCCTATCCTTAATTGTAAAAACAGCATTTCTTCCATTATTAAAATCTCTGACATCAGCAGGGCTCAAACTACCTCGAGTCCTAAGATTCCAATCTAAATAAGAAACAACAATGCTGTCAAATTTGCTATCTACAGTTAGTAACTCATTTTCAGAATCTATAGTTAATGAGGTAACCGAATTTGTTGAACTGTTACAATCAAGCAATAAAAGCGAAGTGGCTAATATAAAAACACAATATTTTACCGAAGAATAACTTTTCATTTTAAGATTGTTTCAACTAACTACCTCCTAACCATCTTCTTAGTCAAGATGTTTTCTTTACCCGAATAAATACGAACGTAGTAAAGACCTGAAGCAAGGTTTTCGGTACTGAAAGTCAATCGGTTCTCACCTTTCTTGGCTTTATCTTCGTAGAGAATTCTAATTAATTTTCCGTTGGCATCAGTCAAGTCAATGGTGATTAACTTACTTTCATCCAAAGTAAAATGCAATTCCGAATTATTGATAGTTGGGTTGGGGAACAAAGTATTTTCAACATAAGGTGCTGGGACTAAAGTATCGTAACAATCGCCAGGCAATATTACCTCAGACACCCAAGTTTTGTTATCAGTGGATATACCATAATATCCTGACAACCATACTTTACAAGTTTCATTATACCTTCTTTGCATCCCGAAATAATCTCCCCATCTGTAAAGAGCTCCTACTCTTTGTTTTACCTCTGAAGCACCTTCCTTCACCATTTTGGTTTCTGAATAATTAGCTCCATCAAAATAAACAGCCGAATTTCCAGCATAAACAGTTCGCCCAGTATGGTTAAAACCTATCACAGACTTATTTTCATTAGGAATTAAACCTCCATAAACAATGTTGGGATATCCATAATCCATGTCTGGGTCTCCAATGGTATTGGACTTGATAGTTGGATTACTCAAATTAGAAATTACTCCGTGATAAATTACACAATTCCCCGTGTTTGGATCTAAACCGTGATGAACATATTGAATTTTCCCGTTTTCAATAATTCCTCCTAACATTCTTGAATCGTTGGTGGCAAACCATTTACTTGAAGCTTGACGCGCATTTGGTGCTAAATAATAATTCTTGTCGGCATGGAGTAGCTTAACTGTTAAACTATTATCTCCACTTGCGATAGTGTTTTTAACTTTCATCAAATACACCGAGTCACTCATGGTTGCAAAATTACGATTGGACAGGAAGTATTGTTCTCTGCTTTTTAAATCAAATCCTCCTCTTACAGGATGCATATTCCTTACGTTTATTCCTCCTTCGCTAATTGAATGATGTAAGTCCGTGGTCATTGAGGCTGCGCCCGAATAACCAGAAAATTTATCAATTTGCCAGATCACAGTTTGTTTAAATGAAGTTTGCCACGAACCTCCTTCTCTCAATAAATTAATGGTAATAAATGCTTCTTCTTTTGTCATTGAAATTGCAGGGTAATCTGACCATGAAGTATCATTCAATGGATTCCCTGGCAAAGAATAAACATTCCAATTCCCTAAAGGATCATTCGTTTGAGAGAAGCAAACAACAATAAAACTATTGGCTACGGTTCTTCCTGCTAAATAGATGAGTATGAATTTATCCTGTTCAGGGTCGTAAATCATTTTAGGATCAAAATTATCGTAGTTCATTCCAATTTGAGCCGAAAAAGAATTAAGAGAAAGAGTTCCCATATTTGTATAGGCTTCCGTATCTCTGAGAAAAACTTCTGAATTGTAGGCAGACATCACAATTCCATCATTAGAAATTGCCATTGAATTATCATTTGGACTCCCATGAGTTGAACCCGTTGAAAAAAATGATTTTCCTACTCGCAATGTATCGTCAATTGATATAGTGCGAGTTGAGCTTCTATTACTTGATCTTGGATATTTTTTTTCAATTTCGGCTTTCTTTCTATTCAACATCGCTCTTGTTGAGTTTCCGTCTGGAGAGGGAGGTGTAAGATTTTGAACTTTTACTTTCAAATCTTCTTTCATTGCTTGTTTTACATTGACCACTCCTTTCTTTTCAAATACCATTCGAGATCGGGTTTGAGAGAAAGTATTACTCAAGGAGAATAAAAATATAAGGGAGAATAAAAGGTGTTTCATCTTTAAAAATTTATGCCTGCTGGCGGTTTGGCAATGATTCTAATTAGGTAGCCAAAAATTAATACTACTAAATTCGCCAACTTAAAATTTGTTGGGAAAAATTTAGCCACAATTTACTCAAATTACGAACGAATCTCAATTTTTTCGCCCAAAAACTTAGGCTTAGTTTTCAACACATATACATCCAATATGGCTTTGCATTTGGCTAAATATTCTCGAAATCTCATTCGTTTGCTATACCAAGGTGTCTTTGCATTATAAGCTACTGCATCAATATCATTTTTTCGAGCCAAAAAAACAGCCCGTTCATTATGAAACTTCTGCGATATAATTGTGACTTTATTTTGACCAAAAATCTCTTTAATTCGGATCACAGAGTCAAACGTTCTAAACCCTGCATAATCGAGCGTGATTTTATTTTTTGGAACACCCAGATTTATCAAATAGTCCATCATTTGTTGGGGCTCATTATAGCCATGTTTATGATTATCCCCACTTACCACTATATGCTTTATTTTACCTTTTTTGTATAGTTTTAAAGTGGCGTCCATCCTATGTTTAAAATAGGGATTTATACCTCTTCTTGAATATTTGGAGGTTCCCAAAACTAAGGCTACTTCATTCTTTGGAATATTTTCGTGAGAATCAAAAACAAAAGATTCTGAAAAATCAATGATGGTTCTGTTTGATACTATTGTGAGAAACAACACAAGTGTTCCTGCAAATAATCCAAAATGAAACCATTTCCAAAAATTGGAGAAAAAGGAACTGAATATTCCTCTTATTAAATTAAAAAAATCAACTAATATTTGCTTCAATTTTTCGATAGGTTTCTAATATTTCTTTTCTTGATTCAAATTCATTGTCAATGCCATAAACCCTTTTCAATAACTTTATCGATTCTTTCTCAATAGGTTTGTTAGACAATTTATTATCTCTTACAAAGTGCATGTATTTAAGTACTGTAAACGCATTGAAAAAAGTAAAAAATCGTTTTTTAAAGTTAGGGTAATTGGTCGTGTTGTTTCTTATTTCTTCCAACTTATTCTCAAAATCTATAGTTGGTAAAAAATCTATTAACCCAACGAAGTTTATGTCGTATTTATTTCCCTCGTAAAAATTTATTAAGTTTTTATTTATCTCCATCAATCCCAAAAATGAATCAAATTGATAAGTGAAAATTTCATTTGAATTATTGGATATAAAATCCCCAATCGCTTTGCCAGTTCCAAATGGAACTCTATCCGAAATACGTGGCGAGGGAATAACACAGGTAGAGTTAAGTTCGGTAAAACCACCTAATTCTATAATTTTTTGAAGAAAATAAAAATCTTCCCCTGCCTTCCGTTTATTCATTCCACCTTGCTTTTGATAAGCCGAAGATCGAACTGCCATACTCGAACCAACCGTATGAAACGCATAAGGAAACTCACACATTCGCAATGCTTGATTGTAATACCTTAGGTGTAATTCGTACTGAATAATTCCAGAATAAATTTCATTCTCCAATTCTCCTGACAATGGATGAGCATAACGAATGGAGCAACCTGGAGTTTTTGGATGTTTAATAAAATGATTTTCTATCTCAATAAAATAATTAGTTTCCACCTCACAATCTGCATCCAGAGCCACTATAATTCCATCCGTATCAATTAGATAAAATAGATTAACCGCCTCATCCATTCCAATTTTACGCGCTAAGCCAACACCCGCATGTTTTTTTGGTAAATTATCTTCATGAATTATTTGGTAATCAAAAACTCTTTCTTGTTTGTCCCAATCTGAAAATTCATGAATAGTTTTGTTGTTTCTTTCATTTATCGAATTGTTACAATTCTCTGATTGATTGACAACTACTAAGATTAAAATTTCACAATTAGGTTTAATGCATTTTTCTAATGAATCTAATGTTGCAATTAAATCCGGTTCATTATGACAAGGAATTACAACAACAATTCCTAAATCTCGATTTGGAATTGAATTAATTTTTGGTTCTTGAAAACCGAATTTTTTTAAGTAGGAATTCACATTTCGAAATTACCAAATTTAATTAGAAATTAAGTAACTTCGTTTCCGAATTAAAACAGAAATTTACTCAGTGATTCTATCCAAATTCTCATTAATTAATTTTAAAAACTCAAGTCAACTGGAACTGGAAGTTTCTCCTTTTGTCAATTGTTTTTTGGGGAAAAATGGAATGGGAAAAACCAATTTGTTGGATGGAATTTATTATTTATCCAATTGCAAAAGCTTTTTTAATTCTGTTGACTCTCAAAACATTAAAAACGATGAAGCTTTCTTTGTACTTCAGGGTGAGT
>JBMYYT010000144.1:0-6348 GCA_049609665.1 Flavobacteriales bacterium
AAATAAAAATAGGGTCGAAATAAAAAGTAGCTTTTTCATGATAAAATATGTTTTGATTAATATTAACACTAAACTAATGTGTCAATAACTAGCTTATTATCAACAATTCATGAAAACTATCTCTTTTTTCATTTAGAAAAATTCGATTTCTACGAAACCCTATGTTTTTTCTATGAACAGTATATTCAACAAAAAAACCCTCTCGAAAATTCGAGAGGGTTTTGATAAAATTTCAATCAATAAAGGCCTATCTAAACAAAGTAACTGGGAAGTTTTCTGTTACTTCTTTTCCTCCATAATACCCTTGAAGTATTACAAAGTATGTTCCTTCTGTTAATTCGTTTCCATTTTCATCTCTTCCATTCCAACTAAACTTGGCGTCATCTGATTCGTAAACTTTTTGTCCCCATCTGTTGTATACTCGAACAGTAAGAGCATCATAACATCTATCAAATGCATCTTTTTTTAATAAAAATTCATCATTTACTCCATCTCCATTTGGTGTGAATACATTAGGAACTTTATGACTATAATCAGGCTTTTTAACTGGAACGGAAATTCGTTTACTTACTGTATCTTTTGATCCATCACATCCTAAGGAGAACCCTAAAGCTTCAACATAGAAACTATCAACTGATAAAATTTCACAATTATCTAAGTTCCAACAAAACCGAACTCCAACCCTTCCAACACCTTCAAACTGAGTAGAAGTTAGTTTATTTACCGCAACATTATTTGCTGTATCAGTCATACCTGTAGTAGCATCTAACCATGCAAAATCATATTTTCCAGAAGAATTTGGAGTTGGCAAAGTTGAAACAGCTCCAAAGGCATATGCGTTTGAATTAACTTCAATAAAGAAAGTATCACCAATGTTAGGGTCATTTGCTACGATATCAAAACATCCTTCGTCATCAAAACTAAACTCTTCCGTGGTTGGGAAATTTTCAAATTCTGGTAAGGAATTGAATGTACAATTAAGCGCAGCATATTGTAAATCTCTGAATACTTCTCCAATTTTAACTCCATTACGAAATTCTTGACATCTTACTGCCACAACGTATATTCCCAGCTGTGCGGGACGAGCTGTAACTATTCCAGTAGCTGGGTTAATAGTACATAAACTTCCAGGACCCAATATGTTTGCAAGGTTGAATGTAGGCTTGTAAGTAGCTAAACTTATCGGTTTTGATCCTCCAGCACTTGGTGTATTGTAAGGGTTTTCAAGTGAATAAACCAAACTATCACCGTCAGCATCTGTACAAGAAAAATCTATTTGTTTATCATTTCCTAAACAAAAATATCCATCGCTTGGATAATCCACAAATTTAGGTGAATCATTACCTGCTGTGAGCGCAGGATCAGGTATTTGACAGTACCAAGTACTGTTTCCACTCACTAAATTAATTAATCCTGCATTTCTACCTCCAGTAAAATAAGTTACATAATACCCATTAGGATTATTAACTAAAGTAGTTGTTCCTGAGTAATAGTATACTTCCACACACAATCCTGGTGGCGTATAGCATTCATCTCCAAAGGATAACACTTCAAATGAATCTTGAGCCATAGTAACGGTTGTAACTCTGGCATTAGTCACGTTATCAAAAATATTTGGAGAAATAGAAGTTGGATAAGAAATCCCCGAACAAAATCTAAACATTCTAATATTGATATTATAAGAATTCGCTCCAGTTTGTTCAAATCTTGTATCACCTCCTACAATATGAGAGGATTCTGCTGTAAAATTAATTCCTGCGATTAGGATAAATAGGATAAGTAACTTTTTCATAATTGTATTTTTATATATTACAAACGTAGTATTTATTCTTCTGATAAGAATTTAGAATTTGTCAAGCAAACTATTTTTTTCATAAGTGTTGGTCATTTATTCATAAACGAAAAAAGTAGCTAAACCACTTTGGTTTAGCTACTTCATAAATCATTAAAGATTTTAACTTCTATCTGAACAGAGTCAACGGGAAATTTTGAGTCACTTCCTTTCCTCCATAATATCCTTGCAACACAACAAAATAGGTTCCTTCCACTAGTTCGTTTCCGCTTTCATCTCTTCCGTTCCACTTAAACAAAGCCTCTTCCGATTCATACACCTTTTGTCCCCATCGATTGTATATTTTAACCGATAATGCATCGTAACATCTATCAAATGAACCTTGTTCTAGTTTGAATTCGTCATTTATGCCATCATCATTCGGAGAAAATACGTTTGGAACAACATACTTAGGTAATGGACGATCAATTACAACTTTTACATTCCGTTCTATCGAATCTACCGAACCATCACAACCCAATGAATATCCGAACATATTAATGTTAAAAGTATCTATGGATAAGATTTCACAGTTATCTGGAGTCCAACAAAATCTAACTCCAATTCTACCTACTCCTTCAAATTTTGTTGACGTTAATTTTTTTACATTTACATTAGTAACAGTATCTGTATTTCCTGTAGTTGGATTTTTCCATTCGAAATCATATTTACCAAGCGAATTGGGTGTTGGAAGTGTAGCAATAGCTCCGAATGGATAAGCATCCGATAAAATATCAATTAAAAAAGTATCTTCAGGATCTCTGTCAAAAGCCACCAAATCAAAACATCCATTTTCATCAAATTGTAATGTTTTTACATCTTCAAATGAGTAGTAATCTGGGAGTTCATTATAGTTACAGTTCAATGCCGAATATTGAATATCTCTCACTACTTCCCCTATTTTTACTCCGTTTCTCCATTCTGAACATTTTACTGAAATGACATAAATACCTAATGCTGCTGGTCTTGCCCAAACACACCCAGTTTTTGAATCAATGGTACAACTACTTCCTGGACCAAGTATATTTGTCATGTTATAACTTGCTTGAAATGCAAGTAAGTTGGGCGTGCAACCTGTGAAAGTATTAATAGGATTTACTAACTCATAAGATAAACTGTCTCCATCAATTGTATCTGTTGCAGAAAAATCAATACATTTTAACTGATTGATACAGAAATATCCGTCTCTTGGATAATCTACAAATCTTGGAGTTGAATTACCCGCAGTCAAAGCTGGATCAGGAATCTTGGTATAGAGTCCTAAACTTCCCCCATTCATATTTACAATTGCATTTCTACAGCACAGCGACCAAGTTGTCATATATCCGTTAGAGTTATTTGGAAGAGAGGCAATTGTACCCGTATAAACGTGTTCTTCTACACACAATCCTGGAGGAGTATAACATTCGTCTCCAAAGGGAATACTATTTTGAGAAATCCTTGTTACCTGAACTGTTTGAACACTTGCACAAGTAACTTGATCCAAAATTCTAATACTGTAACTTGTACCTAATCCAGCTCCTGTGCAATATCTAAATAAACGCATGGTAACGTCATAAGAATTTGCACCAGTTTGGATAAATTGAATATCACCTCCAACAGCGTGAGATGATTTAACCGAAAATGAAAGTCCTAAAAACAGGACTGAAAGGAAAATTAGCTTTTTCATAATTATTCGTTTAATATGTTATGATTTAAAACTATAAAAGTATTATTTCAATATTTCAACGATTTCATGAAACCCTATTTATTTTTTATGAAGCTAAAATTATAAGGCATAAAAAAAAGCCTTCTTAAAAAATTAAGAAGGCTTTTAAAGATTAATTTAAGTTTTTTTTTATCTAAATAAAGTCACTGGGAAGTTTTGAGTAACCTCTTTTCCTCCGTAATACCCTTGAAGGATTACAAAATAAGTTCCTTCAACCAGTTCATTTCCTGATTCATCCCTTCCATTCCATGTAAACTTAGCATCATCAGATTCATAAACTTTCTGCCCCCATCTGTTGTAAACTCTTACAGTCAATGCATCATAACATCTATCAAAAGCATCTTTCTTAAGATAAAACTCGTCATTTACACCATCACCATTAGGTGAAAACACATTAGGTACTTTGTAAGAATAATCATCTCTTAATATAGGAATTGAAACCCTTTTACTAACTGTATCTTTTGAACCATCACATCCTAATGAGTACCCTAAAGCCTCTACATAAAAACTATCTACAGATAGGATTTCACAATTGTCAAGGTTCCAACAGAATCTAACACCAACGGTACCTACTCCTTCAAACTGTGTAGCCGTTAACTTTCTAACATTAACATTAGTTGCGGTATCTGTATTACCTGAAGAATTCAACCAAGCAAAATCATATAATCCCGAAGAATTAGGTGTTGGTAAAGTTGCTACAGCTCCAAAAGCGTAAGCATTTGATTGAATATCAATAAAGAAAGTATCTCCAGCATTTGCATCTCTTGCAACAATATCAAAACATCCTTCATCATCAAACTTAAATTCTTCAATTGTTAAGAAATCTTCGAAAGAAGGTAATATATTAAATGTACAGTTCAATGCAGAGTATTGTATATCTCTTACAACTTCACCAATCTTAACTCCTCCTCTGAATTCCTCACATTTTACAGAAATCACATACAATCCTAATTGTGCAGGACGAGCTGTAATCAAACCAGTTGCAGGGTCAATCACACATAAACTTCCAGGTCCTAATACATTAAGCAAATTAAATCCAGCGTTCCATCCTGTTAATGTGAAAGGTCTTGTTCCTCCTGCAGATGTTCTATCAAAAGGATTAATTATTGTATATCTTAAACTATCTCCATCGGGATCAGTACAAGAAAAATCAATAATTTTATCAAATCCAATACAGAAATACCCGTCTCTTGGATATTCTACAAACTTGGGGCTTGAGTTACCACCAGCGATAGCAGGGTCAGGTATTTGAGTATACCAAACATTCCCTGTGCTGGCGACATTTACTATCGGATTGTTTCTACAACACGTTGTCCAGGTGACGTAATATCCGTTGGGATTATTGGCAAGGTTAACAGTTCCAGAATAATAATGTGCTTCAACACATAATCCAGGAGGTGTATAACATTCATCACCAAAAATAATATTTACCACAGAATCTTTGTTTGCAGTGAATGTAGTAATTGAAGCATTTGTAACGTTATCCAAAATTCTTGCATTTGTAAGCGATGCAGGAACGGATATACCAGTACAATACCTAAAAAATCTAAATACTACAGTAAATGAATTTGCACCGGTTTGAATAAACCTTGTGTCTCCACCAACACCGTGAGAAGCTTGTGTTGTGTAGGAAAAACCTGCAAATAACACGATAAGAAGTAATAACTTTTTCATATTTTTTTTTATTTTGTTTCTGTAAATATAAAAATTGTAAATGATTTTGTAAAATGATGCTTCCGTAATTTTACTTTTTTTTGTGAACAACTACATATTTTTCATGAAGCTTAGGATTTAATTCATAAAAGAATAAATTTTCTTCATAAGGGATTTCTTAAAAAATGTTTACTTCTCTTTCGAGTTGAATATCATATTTATTCTTAACAGAATTCATTATATCCGTTGATAAGTTATAAATGTCTTTCCCCTTACTGCCCCCATAATTAACAAGAACCAATGCTTGTTTTTTATGAACTCCATAATTTTCATATGTTTTTCCTTTCCAACCTAATTGATCTATTAACCAACCTGCAGCAATTTTAACAGAACCATCATTTTGGATATAATGTGCTATAGATGGAAAATCGATTATCAATTTTTCAAATTTCTGTTTTGAAACTATAGGGTTTTTAAAAAAACTTCCAGCATTTCCTATTTTCTTTGGGTCAGGTAGTTTACTGGATCGAATGGCAATTACTGCATCACTAATAGATTTTACTGATAGTTTCTTAATTCCCATATCTTGAAGCTGATTTTCAATTGCTCCATAAGAGGTATTAAAAACAGGATTTTTACTCAATTTATAAGTTACGGACAATATGATGTACTTTCCTTTATGAGTATTTTTAAAAATGCTTTCTCGGTATCCAAATTTGCAACTTTCATTGTCAAATACTTCAATTTCTTGAGTTGCAATATTTAATGCTTCCAAAGAAACAAATACATCTTTAATCTCTACTCCATATGCTCCAATATTTTGCATGGGACTTGCGCCAACATTTCCAGGTATTAGAGATAAATTTTCTATTCCTCCCAAATTTTGTTTCACACAATGCATAACAAACTCATGCCAATTCTCCCCAGCACCAACCTTCAGCCAAACTTGTGAGGAATCTTCTTTTACTTGCTCAATTCCAAGCAACTCATTTTTTAAAACTAATCCATCAAAAACCAAAAAATCAATCGACCTACTCAATAAGGCGTTTGCAATAGATACGGTAAGTTTTTGTGAAGAATTGATTTTAGAAACACATTATTATGTAAAACGGAATGGGCGACCAGTGAGAAATTTCACAATGCCGTTTATTGTAGA
>JBMYYT010000145.1:0-6311 GCA_049609665.1 Flavobacteriales bacterium
ACCACTCTTGAGAAAGAATCAGGTTTACCTGCTATCTTACCTCGGAAGAGTGATGTTGAAGCAACACCACCTGTTAACGCAAGAAACCTTCTTGAGATATTGGTGAATAAAAATGACGAAATTCTGATTGAAGGAAAATGGGGAAGCCTTGAAGAAATACCAGATTTTGTGAGAAAATTCATGACAAACCCTAATAATTCTCCGGATTTACCAGATATTATTAACGTAGACGAAACAAAATGCAAAACTCAACTGGGTATATTAAAAGCTCAATACGATGCTGCAGATTATGATGGAAAAGGTAAAATTCAAAAAGAAATAAATAAGTGGACGGCAAAATTGGATGCAGTAAAATTAGTTGGACCATACAGCACGGTGAACAAACAAGCAACAATTGCTATTCAGTATGATAAATCTACTTCTTATGGAACTTACCTTGGAGTTAGAGATAAGATAATGCAAGGGCTTAACGAGTTGAGAGATGAAAAATCTTTGGCCAAATTCAATATTTCTTATGCTCAGTTACAAGCTAAGAGAATTGAGATAAAAACTGATGAAGACAAGGCAATGATTAAAGCGATTAGGCAAGTTTATCCTCAACGAATCATCAAACTTCCAGCGAAAAACGTAGCCAGATAATTACAGATAAATTAAAATTATGTCAAAGTTTAGACAAAATAAATCGAAAGAAATGCCAGGAGTTTCAACAGCTTCCCTTCCAGATATTGTATTTACGGTATTGGCTTTCTTTGTAGTAGTTTCTTCAATGAAGCAAAGTGATTTGAAAGTAGAAATCACAAAACCAAGCGCCAAACAAATTATCCAATTGGATAAAAACGAAGCTATTGATTACATTAATGCTGGGATTCCAAAGAACAAAGCTTTTGGAACTACTGCAAGACTTCAATTGGATGACAAGGTTGTCCCTGATTTTCTCGAAATAAGAAAGTTTATCGAACTAAAAAGAGGACCTCGAAGTACTGCCGAAAATGACAAAGCTACGGTTTCTATCAAGGCAGATAAAAAAGATGTGGACATGGACGTAATTGATAAGATCGAAAACGAACTGCGTGAAGTAGAGGCTTTAAGAATTAATTATTCTACTCAAAAAGAAACAAATCAATAGTAGATTTTAAAACAAAATTTAACTCAAAGGAACTGATTAATCAGTTCCTTTTTTTTTGTTTGAATAATAAATTCAAATAAATAGAAAATTGAAGGAATAATCTTTAATTTTGTAATCGCATGGAAGCAATAAATACGAGCGATAAAAAAGCAAAATTCAGTTTAAAATCAAAATTGACGGATTATGCTGTTTTATCAAAAATGCGTCTCGCAAGCTTGGTGGTGTATTCAGCTGGTCTTGGCTATGGTATTGCTCTTCTATCTTCCGATCAACTTCATTTTTCTTGGATTACTTTCATCTACATTATTTTAGGTGGTTTTTTAGTAACAGGTTCTTCCAATGGATACAACCAAATCATGGAGAAAGATTCAGATGCCAAAATGGAAAGGACTAAAAACAGGCCTTTACCCGCTGGCAGAATGGAAAAAACTGAGGCAATTATTGTTTCAACTCTCTTAGGAGTACTCGGACTATTTTTACTCTACCAAATCAATTACATTTCATTCGCGTTAGGATTAATTGCGTTGGTTTCGTATGTGATTATCTACACACCCTTAAAGAAAATTACACCTATATCAGTATTCATAGGAGCATTTCCGGGGAGTATTCCACCCATGATTGGATACATTGCAGCGACAGGAGAATTTGGTTTTGAACCAGGAATATTATTCTTAGTTCAATTTGTATGGCAGTTTCCGCATTTTTGGGCTATTGCTTGGAAAGGAAGTGAAGACTATAAAAAAGGAGGCTACAGAATGTTGCCATTTGGAGATATAAAGGATAAAAAAACAGCTTTTATCATTTTATTCTACACCCTATTTGTTATTCCTACCGGAATGTTGCCTTGGGTATTTGGGATGTCAGGAATTACTTCAATGATTTTAGCAGTGCTATTAGGCATATACTTTATTAAACCTGCAATTGGATTATATAAAAGTTTGAAAGATGAAGACGCACTTAAATTAATGTTTGCTTCTTTCGCCTACTTGCCTTTAATCTTTCTTTTTTACTTTTTAGACAAGTTGATTACTGTTACTTTTCTTTAGTTAGCAAAACACAAACCGATGGAAAATCAAGAAAACGTAGAACAATTTTATAAAAAAGCAACTCGAAAAGCCAAAACCAACTTAGTCTGGTTTGGAATTTTCTCTATCGTGATGCTTTTTGCTGGATTAACCAGTGCCTACATTGTTCAAAAAGGAGATATTTTTTGGGTCAAATTTCCTCTTCCAGTTGGATTATGGATAAGTACAGCAATAATTCTTGTAAGTAGTATTACAATGATTTTAGCAGTAAAAACAGCTAAATCAAAAAACAATAAGAAAACAATGCTCTTTCTTATTATCACTTTATTGCTTGGAATTGCATTTACTGTTTCCCAGTTTTCTGCTTGGAACAAATTAATTGACAATGGCTACAGATTAACAGAGAAAATCTTTCACCCTGATACAGAAGAATTTCTTATGAATGGTGAATATGGCAAAGATTTTACCATTGAATTTCAAGGAAATCCGCTAATACAAGAAAATGATGGTTTTCACTTTTGGGGAGAACAAGCAATAAAAATTGACAAAGAGGAATATACTGAACTTAAGAACGAAAATCCTGAAATGGCTTTCGGAAAAGAGTTTATTCGAGTTCAAGAAACCACTAAGAAAAAAAAGACAGTATACGAAGCTGTGCTTTATTCAAAGATGAAATTATCTCCCAATTATTTCGCTAAACTAAAAGACATGAGTAACGTGAGCAGCTCTCATTTTTATGTACTCACAGCCGTTCATTTACTTCATATTTTAGTAACGTTATTATACCTTATAAACATGATAATTTTGACAGGCAGAAAAGAACTAACCGAAGACAATCAATTAAAAATAAAATTGGGCGGATATTTTTGGCACTTTTTTGCAGGATTGTGGGTGTATTTATTATTATTTTTGTTTTTAATTCATTAAACTTGTAAAAAATTATTAGACAGTTATGGCAGGACATGTAGAAAATGTAGATTCCGCAACGGCTTGGGGAGGAGGACGATCCCCTTTCAATGTCACTTATGGTAAGATGATGATGTGGTTTTTTTTGGTTTCAGATGCATTGACATTTGGAGGGTTTTTGGTTGCTTTAGGGTTTGCCAAAGCATCAGCTGAAAGTTGGCCTCTTGCCGAAGAAGTGTTTTTTCACTTTCCATTCACACATGCTGAAATGCCATTAATTTATGTGGCACTAATGACTTTTATCCTTATTGTGAGTTCCGTAACTATGGTACTTTCTGTAGAAGCAGGTCACAGAATGGATCAAAAAGGTGTTCAAAAATGGTTAGGATGGACAATTGTTGGAGGTGCTATTTTCCTAGGTTCTCAAGCTTGGGAGTGGTACACATTTATTTCTGGAAATGAAAATGGAATGGCAACATTACTTCAAAATCCTTACTTAACAGCCCATCCCGATGAAATTCGATATACCAATTTCTTTTTCTTTGTCACAGGTTTTCACGGATTCCACGTATTTACAGGAGTTATTATAAACTTCTTAGTGTATTTAAAAGTTAAAAAAGGAGTGTATCAAGAAAGAGGACACTACGAAATGGTAGAGAAAATTGGACTGTACTGGCACTTTGTTGATTTAGTATGGGTATTTGTATTTACATTCTTTTATTTAGTTTAATCATCACATTTAATTCTTATGGATTTTAGAGACGACCTTATAGTTAACGATAGTTATGCACCGATGGTGAATCACTCTGAAGAAGAGGGAAAAGTTATCCGTAAAAAAATATGGCAGGTAACTGCTTTATTATCAATACTTACCGCTATTGAAATTTTGATGGGTATTTATTTAAGTGCCAGAGATTCAGGATACTGGACTGTGATTAAATGGACTTTCATTGTTATGACAGTTGTAAAAGCTTTCTATATTGTGATGGAATTTATGCACTTAGGTCATGAAAAAAAATCATTACGAAGATATATTATTATCCCTTACTTAATTTTTATCATTTATATGATATATTTGATTGTTCAGCTTGAAGGGTTTTATGTTTTCTCACTATAAACATTCTTTTTTAAAATCGTTACAGACGATTAATTTAACTCCAAATGAAAGTAGGTAGAATAGGACTTTTTTTAATTCTTTTTGGAGTTCCCTTATTGTTTTTATATCCGCTTTCCAAAGGAAAAAACAATTCGGACGATTTACCATTTTTTAGTAAAGCAGCTATTGTTTCGGAGCAAACACTCAACGATTCTATCAAGAACAGTCCTAAAAACAAGGAACACTTCCTAAAAATTCAAAAAACCTTTGATAAACAATACATCAATGATTTCGTATTTTATGATGAAGATAGTAACGCGGTTTCCTCTGAAACAACTAAAGGTAAAACCTTAATAGTAAGCACGCTAATTCCATCATGCCCTACTTATTGCCCAATCTTACAAAAACAACTTAAATTTTTGGTTTACGATAAGTTATATGATCGACCCGCATTCAAGGATTTGCTATTTATATCTCATTTAATAGATACTAATGGTAATAATCCGAATCTTAAAGCATTTCTTGGAGAGCAGGAAAACATCAACACTGATTCTTGGAAAATTGTAACTGGAGCCGACAATCCAATCTATGATTTTGAAATCCCTACTGGAAACATAAAATCTCGTGAATGCGACACCACTATTCAATGCATAGGAGGCAAACCCTACTATCAAATGATATTACTAATAGACAGAGAAAGAAGAGTAAGAGGAATGTATCAAGGAAATCAAACACAATTGATTGAAAGATTGAGAGGCGAAATTCGTAAATTATTCATAGAATACGTTCATGAAGATAGAGCCAAAGAAAAGAAACAATCCTAATTTTCTTTTTTAGTTTTCATTTATAACACAAACTAAAACCATGCACAAGCTATTTCTACTTGCTTCAATTTTTCTGATAATTGGATGTAATTCTGAGCAGGTTGACAGCCCTGAAACTATATCTACGCTACCTTTTATCGGAAGAACAATAGTTGAAGAAAGCGGAGATTCAACTCATCATCAAGTTGGGGAATTTTCTTTTATCAATCAAAATAAAGACATAATAACCGAATCCTACCTAAAAGGAAAAATAACTGTAGTGGATTATTTTTTTACGACATGTCCAACAATTTGCCCAGCTATGACCAGTAATATGGTTGAAGTTCAAAAAAAATGGAAAAGTAACAAGCTCATTCAATTTCTTTCTCACACCGTAGATCCTGAAACAGATACTCCAAACAAATTAAAAAGATTTGCTGCAAATTTTGAAGCAGATACATCTAACTGGCACTTTGTAACAGGAAAAAAAGAAGAATTGTATTCATTAGGTTTTCATAGCTATATGGTAACTGCTGATAAAGATGATATTGCTCCTGGAGGCTTTATCCATTCCAGCTTATTCATTTTGGTTGATCAAAATCTTCATATAAGAGGAATATATGACGGAACCAAAGAAGAAGAAATTCAAAAACTGAATAACGACATTTCAATTCTATTAGATGAATAACACAAAAAAATACCGTAACCTAACTATTATTATTTCAATAGTTTTGCCTATTGCTGTAGCTATACTTTTCGGAGTGAAAATAGAAGGATATGATTTTAGTTACTTACCTAAAATCTATGCAACAATAAACGGAATAACCGCAATTGTATTAATCTTTGCTTACTTAGCTATTAAAAACAATAAAAAGAAAGCTCATCAATATTTAATAAATCTTGCAATATTATTGTCCATTAGCTTCTTGGTGATGTACATTATTTATCACGCAACTTCCGATTCCACAAAATTTGGAGATATAAATCTGGACGGAACCGTGGATGCTTCGGAAATATTGACAGTAGGCTACACTCGTTTTATTTATTATTTTATTTTAATCACACATATTATTCTTTCAATTATTATTACTCCATTCATCTGCTTTACCTACCTCAGAGGATGGCTTGGAGATTATGAAGGACATAAAAAACTTACTCGCTACACATTTCCGTTATGGCTTTATGTCGCAATTTCAGGAGTGGCAGTGTTTTTGATGATATCTCCGTATTATGGATAATCTCACAATATGAAATTTGGAATAGTCGGACTTATTGGAGGAGTATTAGGATACCTCGTAACCAGAACTATTTTTGGAGCCTTAATAGGTTATGCCATTGGCTCACAATTTGATTCT
>JBMYYT010000146.1:0-6262 GCA_049609665.1 Flavobacteriales bacterium
GGAGAAACTCCAGAAACTTCTGGGTTAAAAGGAGATAAGCTTGTAGGGAAATATTATGTAGCTTTTGATAAGGAATATAAAAAAGAAATAGCTGAGTTGATTGACTCCGGAATGGATAAAGAAATTGCCGAGAAGCAAGCTCCAATTTTAATTGAAGCTCAACAAATGCTAAAAAAATGGGAGCAAGGAGATAAAGAAGTTGTTGAGTTATGGGAGAAGATGAATGGCTGGGTTTATGAAGGGTTTGATGTTACTTACACTACGATGGGAGTAGATTTTGACTCTTTGTATTATGAGAGCGATACTTATATTTTAGGAAAAGACATTGTTGAAGATGGGTTGAAAAAAGGAGTACTTTATCAAAAGGAAGATAATTCAGTTTGGTGTGATTTGTCGGATTATAAAATGGACGATAAATTATTGTTGAGAGGTGACGGAACTTCTGTGTATATGACTCAAGATGTGGGGACTGCTGTAAAACGTTTTGAGGATTATCCTAAAACGGTTGGAATGATTTATACCGTTGGAAATGAACAAGAACATCATTTCAAAGTGTTGTTTACAATCTTGAAAAAATTAGGATATTCCTTTGCAGACGAGTGTTTTCATCTATCCTATGGAATGGTGAATTTACCGACAGGAAAAATGAAATCCAGAGAGGGAACTGTCGTGGATGCTGATGATTTGATGGCAGAAGTAATTAATGATGCCAAGGCAATTACCGAGGAAAGAGGTCATATTGAGGGATTGAGTAGCGAACAATTGGAACAGTTATTTGCACAAATAGGATTAGGAGGATTAAAATATTATTTGTTAAAAGTTGATCCAAGAAAAGGAATGATGTTTGACCCAGCAGAATCTATTGATTTAAATGGAAATACAGGACCTTTTATTCAATATACGTTTGCACGAACTCAATCCATTTTGAACAAGGAACAAGGAAATTCTAAAGAAATAAATACGACTACAGAAGTTGAGAAAAGCGAGTTGGATATTATAAAGCATCTGGCAGATTTACCTGAAATGATACAAGAAGCAGGTAAGTCTTACAGTCCAGCTTTGGTGGCAAATTACACCTATGAATTGGTGAAATTATATAATTCCTTTTACCAATCAGTAAGTATATTTAAAGAAGAAAATAAAGAGAAACAAAATATACGGTTATTACTTACCGAGAAAGTAGCAGAAACAGTGAAATTCACAATGAGTTTATTAGGAATTGAAGTTCCTTCTAAAATGTAACAGAATACCGAGTATATTTAAACATAGGGTTTCCTTATATTTGTAATAGAGAAAAATTAAAACGAGTTCTCGATACATTTTGAAATAGCTACCGCAATTTCAAAACACTCGAACCGACAATTAGATATTACTGTCAGTTCGAGTGATTTTAAGGAGTGGTAACGGATTAAAATAGTATCGAGAACAAAGAAAATAAAAAAACAATGTTTGATAATTTATCCGATAAGTTAGAAAGAGCCTTTAAAGTATTAAAAGGGCAAGGGCAAATAACAGAAATTAATGTTGCCGAAACGGTGAAAGAAATCCGTAGAGCACTGGTGGATGCTGATGTTAACTATAAAACTGCAAAAGAATTTACCAATACGATTAAGGAAAAAGCACTGGGACAGAATGTGTTGAATTCAATTTCTCCAGGTCAGTTGATGATTAAAATCACCAACGAAGAGCTTACCAAATTAATGGGAAGCGAAAATGAAGCGTTGGATGTAACGGGAAAACCTTCAATTATTTTGATGGCTGGTCTTCAAGGTTCTGGAAAAACTACACACTCTGGGAAATTGGCAAAATTCCTAACAGAGAAAAAGAACAAAAAAGTTTTATTAGTAGCGTGTGATGTTTATCGACCTGCTGCAATCGATCAACTTCATGTGTTGGGAGATCAACTCGGAATTGAGGTGTATTCTAATAAAGAAGAGAAAAATCCTGTAAGAATCGCAGAGGCTGCAATTGCACATGCAAAGCAAAATAACTTCAATTCAATAATCATTGATACCGCTGGTCGATTAGCAGTGGATGAAAAAATGATGAACGAGATTGAGGAGATTAAAAGAGCAATCAATCCTCAAGAAATTTTGTTTGTAGTGGATTCCATGACAGGTCAGGATGCTGTGAATACGGCTAAGACCTTTAATGATCGTTTGGATTTCACAGGAGTAATTCTTACCAAATTAGATGGAGATACACGAGGTGGGGCTGCCATTTCAATTAAGGCGGTAGTTACCAAACCAATAAAATTCATTGGAACGGGTGAAAAAATGGATGCCTTGGATGTATTCCACCCGAGTAGAATGGCGGACAGGATTTTGGGAATGGGAGATGTTGTTTCTTTGGTAGAAAGAGTACAACAGCAATTTGACGAAGAAGAAGCCAAAAGACTACAGAAGAAATTTAAAAAAGCCCAGTTTGATTTTGACGACTTTTTGGGTCAGATTAAGCAAATTAAAAAAATGGGTAACGTCAAAGATTTAGTAGGAATGATACCAGGAGTTGGGAAACAAATTAAAGATGCAGATATCGATGAAGATGCGTTTAAAGGAATTGAAGCTATCATCCTGTCAATGACACCAGAAGAAAGAGCAAACCCATCACTACTAAACGGAACAAGAAAACAAAGACTTGCCAAAGGAAGTGGAAACTCTATCCAAGAAGTAAATAAATTGATGAAGCAATTCAAGGATACGAGCAAGATGATGCAGATGATGAACAACAAAAAAGGTATGATGGGCATGATGAAGCAAATGAAACAAATGCAGAGAGGGAAAATGTAGTTTTTTAGTGAAAAGTAATTAGTGAAGAGTGAATAGTTGTGTTGGCTCGAATAATTTCAGGGAGTTATAGCGAGTTAAAATTGTACCAAGTAAGAATAATAAAATAACACGTGTCATTCTGAACTTGATTCAGGATCTAACAAAGAATATTTCACTAAGAATTCTATTGGTAATGTAGGGTGAATTGAGATTCTAATCCCGAAAAGTCGTGACAAGATGACTGATGAAGAGGTTTATTATTAAAAAAGATGAATAAAATTTTTTACATATCGATTGTAGCATTTGGAATATTCGTTCTTGTTTCATTTTCAAAAAAAGAGAGTTTCTCTAAGGACTCGATTGTTGGGACTTGGGTAGTAGATCATTTTTTCCAAAAAGAAGATCTGATAGAGTTTAAAAGAAAGAAAAAACTAAAATTCAGAGAGCATGGATATGTTTTTAAGAAAAATGGAGAATTGATTGTAAAGACTCAGGCGAGAAGTTATTGTGCGAATGCTTACAATAAAAAGAAAGATTTTGCGGAGTATAAAGGGAGGTACGAAATATTGAATGACTCAACTTTCAAGCTTATTTTCAAAGTATACGGAGATTCAACTGTTGATGAATTGAAGATAGTTCAATTAAATAAAAATAGATTAGTAACTGATAGTCAGATTTATAACGTTTCAATTAGTTTTTAATGAAAAGATTAATTTACATATCGATCTTAATAATATTCTTTGGAAGTTCTTTTGTCAAAGAAAAGAATTTAAAAGATATATTAATTGGAGGATGTTGGGTTAATAAAAGCTATGATTCGGATACTTATATTAAAAAGTTAAATTTTAATCCTGAGAAACATGGGGTAAGATTTATTAATGAGAAAGAAATGATTCTCTTTACTAAAGATCACTGGTGTCGTAGTGGAGGAAGAAATCAAAAATTAGGGATTTGGGATACCTTAAACGATTCAACTATTTATGTAAGATATAAAGCTTACAATGAATCTGTTATTACTTATCTATATAGAACTAAGAAATTAAATAGACGTAAAATTGAAATGAAGTTTTTATCTTTTGAAGAGCAAAAGAAAGGGGATAAGCCCAAACCTTTTTTAGGAAATAACTAATCACTTTTCACTAATAACTAATTACTAAAATAAATGATATTAATAGACGGCAAAAAAACATCACTCGAAATCCAAGACGAAATTGGAGAAGAAGTGAATTATTTAAAATCCAAAGGAAAGAAAATTCCTCATTTGGCTGCCGTGCTCGTGGGAAATAATGGAGCCAGTAAAACCTACGTTAATGCAAAAGTGGTAGCCTGCGAAAGAGTTGGTTTTAATTCGACTTTGGTAAGACTGCCTGATACCATTTCAGAAAGAGAACTGCTCCATAAAATTGACAAACTTAACCAAGACGATGAAATTGATGGATTTATCGTTCAACTTCCATTACCTGATCATATCAGCGAAAAAAAAGTAACGCAAGCCATTGATCCTAAAAAAGATGTGGATGGATTTCATCCAGAGAACATTGGGAGAACAGCACTGAATTTACCTGCGTTTTTACCCGCAACACCATTTGGGATTTTACAATTATTAGAAAGGTATAACATTGAGACTTCTGGAAAACACTGTGTGGTAGTAGGAAGAAGTAATATTGTGGGAGCACCAATCAGCATTATGATGGGAAGAAATTCGTACCCAGGAAATAGCACAGTAACTTTGACTCACAGCCGAACGGTTAATTTAAAAGAGTTGACTCTAATGGCTGATATATTGATTGTGGCTTTAGGTAAACCAGAATTCATTACTGCCGATATGGTTCAAGAAAATGCTGTGGTTATTGATGTTGGAATCACTCGAATTGCGGACAAAACTAAAAAGAACGGATATAGATTGGTAGGTGATGTAAAATTTGATGAAGTGGCAGAGAAATGTAGTTTTATTAGCCCTGTACCAGGTGGAGTAGGACCTATGACTATTGCTTCTTTGTTAAAAAACACCTTATTAGCTTCAAAAAGAAAATAACTATGACACGATTTTTAAAACCTTTTATTCTACTTATTTGTTTATTCCTGTTTTTTCAATGCTCTGCGCCTAAAGAAAAGGAGAAAGAAACTTCAACGGATTCACTGACTCAAGTGTTTGATAGAGATTTTAATAAATTTTTTGGTCACATGAATAATGAAGAATGGGACAAAATGATGGATATGACCAATCCTCAAATTTTTAATATCGCTCCCAGAGAGGCTCTTATCAATATGTTTAAAGGACAAAAAGGCCAAGGAATCTCAATGAGTATCAATGATATTAAAATTAATGGATATTCAGATATTATGGAGTTTCAAGGGATATATTACACTAAAATAAGTTATGAAGGGACTCAGAGAATGGAGCTAAGTGAAGCTATAATGAGTAAAATTGACTTATTCAAAAGTGAGCTTTATAAATCTTATGATAAGGATGATGTAAAAATTGATTTAGATAATAATGTAATACAAATTGATGCTACAAAACAGATAATCGCAACTTCATTGGATGAAAAAAAATCTTGGAAATATCTTGAAATTCAAGAAGGACAGGAGCAGGTTATGCTTAAAATGTTGCCAGTAGAGGTTTATGATAAACTGATTACCAATGAATAGATGCAGTTGGTGTGGCACAGACCCAATTTATGTGAAATACCACGATGAATTATGGGGAGTTCCAGTTTATGACGATAAAGATTTATTTGCAAAATTAATTTTGGATGGAGCTCAAGCAGGGTTGAGTTGGATTACAATTTTGAAAAAATGGGAAGGGTATTACAGAGCCTTTGATGGATTAAATCCGGATATTATGGCAAAGTATGAAGAGGAGAAAATCCAAGAGTTAATTTTAGACTCTGGAATCGTTCGAAATAAATTAAAAATTAGAGCTGCAATTACTAATGCCCAAGCTTACCTCAAAATAGTAGAGGAAGAAGGAAGTTTCTCGGATTATCTCTGGAGTTTTGTTGGAGGAAAACCTATCACAAATTCTTTGAAAGATATGAGTGAAGCTCCAGCCACTTCTCCTGAATCGGATGCAATGAGCAAAGACTTAAAAAAGAGAGGGTTTAAGTTTGTAGGCTCAACTATTTGTTATGCCTTTATGCAGGCTGTTGGTATGGTAAACGACCATTTTACAGATTGTTTTAGGTATGAGGAAGTTAAGAAGTTATCACTTTAATTCTTGTTAATGTCATTCCTGCGAAGGCAGGAATCTATAACACGAGCATATTACACCAATGAAGATTCCTGCCTTCGCAAGAATGACGCAGTATAATTAATAAAACAAAAAATTGAACAAATTCGAAGTCACCATATTAGGAAGCGGAAGTGCTTTACCCACTTTAAAGAAAAGACCAACTTCTCAGTTGGTGCATTATTCCAATAAAAATTTTTTGGTAGATTGTGGAGAAGGTACTCAAGTTCAATTGAGAAAAGCAAAGGTGAGTTACCTTAAA
>JBMYYT010000147.1:0-6236 GCA_049609665.1 Flavobacteriales bacterium
TTTATGTAAGAGAAAACAGTAGTACTCCATTTGAGGCTGAGGTGAAAATTTCTTATGAAATTTATAATGATTATCGTGCCAAAGAATTAGTAGATAGTGCCTCAAAAATACTGTACGATTACAAAAATAGTGTTGGGGACAAAAAGATTCTCTTTCGAATCCCGCTTTCAATTCCTTTTGGAACGAAGCCTGTGCTTAAAGTAGTTTCTTATGATGTAAATAAGAAAGTGAAATCTGAAACTGTAATAGAAATTGATAAGAAAGATAAGTTTTCAAATCAATTCTTTCTTTTCAAAAATAGATTGAACAACGAAGTATGTTTTGATTATTTCCACACAATGGATAATGACCTTGAAATAGAGTCTGTGTATAACGCGAATGAAACTTTTGATGTAGATTATTTCAATACTCAATATCCAGCTTCTTCTCCGCCTTTTTCAAAAAACAGAAAAATACAAATTGCCGAAAGCTTAGATTCTAACTTTATGCTAAATTTTAGTGAAGGAAAAGCTAATTTATTATTAGATAAAAAAGGGAGTTTTTACATAAAACCTTTTGATTCATTGTCTTATAGTTTAGTTCTTCAAAGACTTGATTCTAATTTCTCTGAGTTTCATTCCTACTTGGGTATGATTGAACCTCTAAAATACATCTGTACTTCTACGGAATATAAGAACTTGGTTAATTCACCTAATCAAAGAAAGGCAGTAGAGGATTTGTGGTTAAAAATGGCGGGGACAAAAGAAAGAGCAAGAACTGTAATTCATGAATATTACCGCAGGGTTGAACTTGCCAATAAATTTTTTACATCTTACAAAGAAGGTTGGAAAACAGATAGAGGAATGCTTTCTATAGTTATGGGACTTCCCAATACTATATACAAAACCAGAGGAGGAGAGACTTGGGTATATGGTTCACCTAATAATATGATGATGTCGCTTACCTTTAGTTTTAACAAAGAGAATATTGAAAAAACCGACAATGATTATCAGCTTATTCGCTACAGAACTTACCGAGAATATTGGTATCGAGCTTGCGAGAATTGGAGAAAAGGAAGGGTTTATAATTTTAATTAAGAAAGAGTGTACGACAAGAAAGTAAATAAGGATATAGTTTTTGGGTTACACCCAGTGATGGAACTTATCAAAAGTGGAAAAGAAATCAATAAAATATTGATTCAAAAAGGATTACAAGGTAATTTGTTTCATGAGTTGCGTGCAATGTTGCGTCATTCTATGGTAAATATTCAATTGGTTCCAGTTCAGAAACTAAATAATATTACCCGTAAAAATCACCAAGGAGTTATTGCCTTTATTTCTCCAGTTACGTATCATAAAGTGGAAGATTTGATTCCGAGATTGTATGAAGAAGGGAAGGAGCCAAAATTTATTGTATTGGATGGGATAACCGATGTGCGGAATTTTGGGGCAATAGCTCGAACCGCAGAGTGTATGGGATTCAACGGAGTTGTGATTCCTGCCAAAGGAGGTGCAACTGTAACTTCTGATGCAATAAAAACTTCAGCTGGAGCACTTATGAATATTCCGGTTTGTAGAGTAGATAGCCTTAAAAAATCTGTTGATTTCATGACTGAATCAGGTCTAAAATTGGTTGCTTGCACCGAAAAAACAGAAGATTCAATTTATGATTTTGATTACTCAGGTCCTATTGGGATTATTATGGGAAATGAGGAAACTGGAATATCTAATGATTTGATTAATAGATCTCAATATGTTGGAAAAATTCCGATGACTGGAGGTATTTCATCAATGAATGTTGCGGTAGCTGCAGGAATTGTAATGTACGAGTCTGTTAGGAATGGGAAGTGATTTAAATTTAAACAAATCATCGATTCCTTCTCCTTTTTGGAGTAATAAACTCCTTCCAGTTATTAAATTCCTTTTTATAATATACTCCTACACCACTGGTAGTTTGAGATTGATTGGTATTTGTAATGTCATATTCATTTGTTCGTGTAAATACTCTTACTCTAAAACTTCCATCTTCGTTTAGTTTATATTCAACATTTACATCTCCAATCAGTTCGTTTTCATTTTGGTTAATTTCATTTCCTTGAGCAACACCAAAATTTGAGCTAATTACAAGCCTGTCATTAAATAACTCAGTGGATAAGGCAACAGCAATTTCGTCACTGGTTATGTCATCTCCCGGGCGGTAATTTAGTCCTACATCAATATTATTACTTAGTTTGGATAACCAATTGCTTAATTGGTTTGAAAGTAATTCGCTTGCTGTGGTGCTAACTGCTCCAGAACCTCCTCTTCCTTCTTCGCTAATACTGTTAGTTGAAGGCAAAAATCTATTTAATAAAAGAAGTGAGAATACTTGTTTGTTCAACTCTTGTTTTGTTTGAACTAAATTGGCTATTACTGCCCGTTCAGTTTCATTTGCTCTTGGTAATTGAATTGAAAAATTAATATCAGGAGACATTAAGTTATTGGTCAAATTCATATGACACTCCACATCAGTTCTGGATTTGTATTTGTCTGAATTCTCTGTGAGTTGTGGCATTATTTCATACAGAGAAGCTTTTAATTTGTAAATCGCATTGATGTCAATTTCAGCATTGTATGGGTCTCCGTACCAATTAATTGTACTTCCGTTTGCAATGTCAAATTTCTTGTTTATCAAGTTTTCAAAACGTTCCAGACCCAAAGTGAATAGGTAATCTCCTTTGTCAATTACATATTCTCCTGATAAACTAAACTGCTCTTGTTTGTCCACCGTTAAATTCAATTTTCCACTACCCGTTCCTGAAATAATATCTCCATAAACTTCATCAAAAACTAATTGCATTTTGGCATCTGGGGTAACTTCAATATTCATATCTAAGTTAATCCCTTCAAGGCTTACAGTTTCTTTTTCGTCTATTGTTGTGTCTGGATTTACAAATATTACATAATCTTCAAGTTTTACCTCTGAACTCCCGTATAAGGGAAGAGTGAAGTTCGAACCTTTTTCTGTTTTTGCATTCACTACAATGTCAATTTCATCCTGATATCCTTCAACATTGACGTCTCCTGTGGCGTATATTTTTCCATAGAAATCATCATTTAAATCAATATTCGTGTTCAGTCCTATGAATTTGTTTTTTGATTTTCTTGAATCTTCAAATTTTCGGAGTTCTTTTTTATCGCCTTTTACAAATACGTTTTCGGGTATTTCCAAGAATACGTTAAAGTCAAAATCTCTGAAATTTTCGTGATAAATAGCTCCGTTGAAATAGGCAAGATTATTTTCTTCATCCCTTATTTCAATTATGTTATCCGTGTAAATATCATTATTCTCAATAATCATTAATCCAGAAAAATAGTAATGTGTATTTAAGTAATTTACATTAAAGCCCGTTCGTACCAGTGATATTTCGCCTTCAAGCAGAGGGGATTGAGGTTCGCCAGTTACTTTTACTTCTCCTCGTGCATTGCCATTAATTCCAGAAATTCCTTGACCAACTACATAAGGATTCAAAAATGCTAAATCAGTATTTTTTAATAAACACTTGAAGTCGATAGAGTTTTTATCCTTAAAAGGATAGTAATAGCCTATAAAGTCAAAGGTGTTGAAGCTGTTTTTTAATAACTCTCCTTTTAGATGCATTCCCTTTTTTTCGTTTATCCAATCCGTATTAACTACTAAATCTCCAACAATCTCATTGTTTACTTGGAGACTATCTATATAAAAATCAGAAACAATTTCAATTTGCTTATACACGTTTTTTATGCAAGCACTGCCATTAATGTTTCCGTAATATTTGGTGTTTTCATTACCAATAAATGGGTTTAAATAGGTTAAATTGAAATTATCCAAATAGACTTTTAAAACGTCATTTGAATCTTCGGAAATGTCTCCAACAAGGGTCAGGCCTTCGTTAAAATTATTCACAATTTCAATCCCGTTAAAATTAAAATTGGTAGAATCCACAATTAAGGATGCGTTTTCAGTGATTACCCAATCTCGATCTTTAAAGTGAAAGTAGGAGGGTAGGACCAATAAATCAAAATAATCTTCTGAGTACCAATATCCATCCCCTTGAATTTTGCCATAGCTTTCCCCATCTTTAGATTTCCACTTTATGGAAGGCATAATGTGATCGTTCTTTATGAGAGAGGATATTGTTACGTTTTCTAAAATAAAACTATTCCCTGTTTTGAAATTGTCAAGAGTTATGTTTAGGTCCAATATTTCTTTTGGTTTATTGAGGTTTGCAACAATAGAGTTGAACTCATAATCTTGATAAACTACCGAATCTGAGATAACTTGTAGGTTGAATTTTTCGTTCAAAGAGTTGAAATCTCCTGTGGCTTTTGTGTTTTCTGCGATGGATAGAGTAGGGACAAATAAATCCTTAATTGGAGTAAAATCTTTAACCAAAACATCAAATTTAAAGGATTGATTTTCAACTTTAATCGTGTCAATAGAACTGTAAAGTGCCGGAACCACTTGTTGACCTATTAAGTCTGCAATTTTTGGTAATTCAGATATTTGAAACTTTCCATTAATATTGGCATCTGCTATATCCGATAGTAACGAGAGTTTTCTTAGACTGTCTGCAATTTCTGATTTTATTGTTATTTCTTTATTCGTATAGGTTTTGTTATTCTGTTTGTAAACCAAGTTGGTTATTTTTCCAATACCTGTTGAATTGTCCAATTCATTTCCGCTTCCTTTTATACTCAAATCTCCAGAAATAATATGGATGTTGGTGTCATTGATTATTTTCAATCGAGTTAAATTGAGATTTTTAACTTTTGACTCAAAATCGAATAATGGAACTTCTTTTGAGAAATCAATATTTCCAGTAAAATCAACATTTCCATTTTTATCCTTTATGGAAGCTTCTCCGATGTATGAATTATCTGTAAAAGTTCCATCGAGCTTTATGTTCTTGTAAGAATATCCTTTATAACTGAATTGAGGCAGTTCTCCTTTGGTTTTTAAACTTAAGCCTGTTTTGTTATTCCATTGTAAATCAGTTAGTAGATTTGCGTCTAATGTTTTTAAATCATCATTTTTTGCAAATTTTCCAATGTTTAGGTTTTCGGCAATTACTTTTCCTTTCAGGTTTGTGTTCGTTCCTTCTTCCCAGTATCTGGTATCTAAATTTATATTTCCTCCAGAAGTTTGAATCTTTAAATCGGAAAGAAAATCATCGAATTTTCCTTTCATTTTTCCCGTGATATCAATATTTCCAATCCCAGCTAATTCCTCAGGTAGTTTTAGTTTGTTATTTCTCGTGAATGGTGGAATATCTATATTATTGATTTCGTTTTCGGTGGTCTCAAATTTCTTTATCAAAACATCGAAAGTTGTATTGTCTGTGTAGGGGAGTCCTTTCATGGCAAGGTTACCGTAAAACTTAGAATTGTTATCTATTTTAAGTCTAAGATTGGTAGTTTTGAAATCTGCAACCGTTCCATCAAATTTTCCAGATAGAACTACTTCCCTGTCAATTCCTTCGAAAAAAGAAGTGAAAAATCCGATATCAGAAAGGTTCAATTTGGTCTTTCTAAAATTGGTTTTCATGGTAACTTTATTCTCAAAATCATCCTCAAAATAGTTTGGGTCATCAAATTCGAATCGAAAATAATCTGTTACAATTTCGGAGTCAGGAGTCAAAATTCTTAGACTATCAATATGGACGAAGTTTGAATCTAATTCAACTTGTCCGGTAAGATTTTTTAAATTAAAACCACTTTTCTCAATCGAGGATAAATGATCTATTTTGACTTTAATGTTACTTCCAATATTTTTAAAATCTGAAAAAGTTAAATTAATAGGTTGAGCATCTAAGTCAGTGAAATCCATCCCGTAGTATGTCGCTTTTGCTCTATAATCTTTGAATCGGAATCGGCTGTTTTTCAATTCAATCTTGTTAGTTGAGATAAAAAAATCTTCACTGTTTTTAGATTTTTCTGAATCGCCATCAAAATAATCTAAGATAAATTGAAAGCTAAATCCTCTTTGATTCTCTCTTTTTATAAGTTGAATATCAGCATCTTCAAGGGATATTTTGTCAATAATTATCCTATTGTTTTCAAGATTAATGTTTTTTGCAAGAATGGATAGTTTGTCAGTTCTAATCACTGTATCTTTTTCTAAATCAAGCACATAAAAGTCTAACAATTCAATTTTGCTGACCGGGGTGATATTTAATTTTCCGATATGAATTGTTGTATTCAGATCTTTTGATAGTCTTTGGGTAGCATATTTCGCAA
>JBMYYT010000148.1:0-6232 GCA_049609665.1 Flavobacteriales bacterium
TCCATCGACTGTAGCAATTTGGTCTTCTTGAAATACATATTTCATGTGATCTACATTAAAGGTAAGCGATAGCTTATTTGTTATGTAATAACCAATTCTAAAATTATAT
This sequence comes from Flavobacteriales bacterium, assembly GCA_049609665.1. Lineage (GTDB taxonomy): Bacteria > Bacteroidota > Bacteroidia > Flavobacteriales_D > CAJJDF01 > CAJJDF01. Next base: position 110 of record JBMYYT010000148.1, read on the forward strand.
TGAGGTATTGAAAACAATTGAGGGTTGAAATAAACACTGGGTTCAAATTTCGAGGGTCTGTCTTTTGCCACAGCATCTCTAATGGTAAAATCATACCCATCTCCTTTGAAATGAATGTCACTCAATCCATAAAAGGCACGATTATATCCCCAAGAGAAAAACATTTTCCCTTTTCTCATAACAAAGTAATCTGTATGATTTTTCCTGTAAGCTATTGCTTCTTCAATTTTCTTAATTGAATCTTGTTGAGATTGGCTCAATGAATCAGAAACTTGCGAAAAACTTACGGAAAATCCAATGAGACAACTTATTAATAATAAATATTTCATTACGGGGTATTCATTTTAACCACTTGGGTTGGTTTTAAATTATTGTTTCGCCAATTTGCACTTTCCACAATGTTTGCAGATAACAAATCAAATGCTATGGCAGAAGGAGTTCCGTCTTGAGTAGCAACAGGCTTGCCCGCATCGCCAGCTTCACGTATACTTTGCACCAATGGAATCTCTCCCAAGAGTTTTACATCAATTTGTTCACATAATTCCTTTGCCCCGTTTTCTCCAAAAATATAATATTTATTATCTGGTAATTCGGCAGGGGTAAAATAGGACATATTTTCAATAACACCTAAAACAGGCACATTAATGTTAGGCATTTTGAACATGTGAATACCTTTTTTTACATCTGCCAAGGCAATTTGTTGCGGTGTACTTACAATTACTGCTCCGGTGATAGGAACTAATTGAACTAAAGTTAAATGAACATCCCCAGTTCCCGGAGGTAAATCAATTAACATATAATCTAATTCTCCCCAATAGGTATCACTAAACATTTGTTTGATAGCTTTACTTGCCATTGCTCCACGCCAAACAATGGCTTGGTTCAAATCTGCAAAAAATCCAATTGACATTACTTTTACTCCATAGGCCTCAACTGGCGAGATATAGCTTTTTCCATCTACCTCTGTCATAGTTGGTTTCTCGAAAGCACAATCCAACATCAAGGGCATAGAAGGTCCATAAATATCGGCATCTATTAGTCCTACTTTGTATCCTTTTTTTGCTAAACTAACAGCAATATTTGCTGTTACTGTTGATTTACCAACTCCTCCTTTTCCAGAGGCTACGGCAATAATGTTTTTAACTCCAGGCAATATTTTTCTTAAATTAGGATCGGTTTCTTCTGAACCTATTCCCGAAATTTCAATATCTGCTTCTACATCACTGTTAATAAAACGTTCAAGGTTAAATTCACAAGCTTGTTTCATCCTTTTTTTGGAATGTAAAGCAGGATTACTTATTCTAAGTTTGAATGAAATTTCCATTCCATTTATTTCAATATCCGACACTAAACCAAGGGTTACGATGTCTTTTTTTAAGTCAGGTTCAACTACATTTTTAAGTGCGTCAAGAACTTGTTCTTTAGTAATATTCATTTTAAAACTATTAGTTATTTTAAGGTAAAAATATTTTACCTTTGGGCATACAAAATTATTAAACCTTTTGGTTTATTGTGAGATAAAATAGAATTAAAAGTAGATTATGAGTCAATCATCTAAAAAGAAAGCGATAAGAGTTGGGATTTCCATTGGAGACATCAATGGAATAGGACCGGAGGTAATTCTTAAAACGTTTTCGGATAATCGCATTTTGGATTTCGTTACTCCTGTCATATATAGTTCTGCATCTTTGCTTTCGGCTCACAGAAAATCCTTGGATTTACCTGCTCTTGCCCATACTAATATGGAAGATGGGATGGAGGCAAAATCTAAGACTTTATACATTAAAAAATGTTGGGATACTGATCCTGAATTAGCTATTGGAACTGAAACTTCAGTAGGTGGGGAGTATGCAATAAAATCGTTGAAAGCCGCTACAGATGATTTGGCAGCTTCCAAAATTGATGTTTTGGTTACCGCTCCTATTAATAAACATAATGTTCAAAGTAGTGAATTTAAATTTCCAGGTCATACGGAGTTTTTAGCAAAATTATCGGGTGTTGACAATGCATTGATGTTAATGGTTGCGGATAAATTGAGAGTTGCTGTGGTATCGGGTCACATTCCTTTGAAAGAAGTGGCAAAAACGTTGACCAAAGAAAAAATTGTCAATTCAATTACTCAACTGAATGATAGTCTGATTAAAGATTTTGGAATCACTAGACCAAAAATTGCTGTAATGGGATTGAATCCTCATGCAGGTGATAAAGGTATTATTGGCGATGAGGAAAAAGATATTATTTCACCAGCGATAAATGATGCCAAAGGAAAAGGCATGTTGGCTTTTGGTCCATATTCTGCAGATGGTTTCTTTGGAAGTTCGGTATATACTCAGTACGATGGAATACTTGCTATGTATCACGATCAAGGATTGGTTCCGTTCAAGAGTTTATCTTTTGGAAACGGAGTGAATTTTACTGCGGGATTACCTATCGTAAGAACTTCTCCTGATCATGGAACAGGATTTGATATTGCAGGTAAAAATAAGGCTTCAGAATCTTCTTTCAGAAGTGCTTTGTTTATGGCATTGGATATTTACAAATCCAGATTGATGCATAAAGAACTTAATGCAAATCCTTTACAGAAACAGAAGAGGTGATTTGTTATTTTATTTCTTTTCCAAAAAGGTTGTTTTCTTTTAACCTTTTATCAATTCTGAGTTGTCTTTTTTCGTTTGTTCTCTTTTTATTTTCCCAGATATAATAGACAATAAATAGTATAAGTAAACCCAAAATAATTGAATTCTCAATCCAATGTTCAAAGGGGTGAACCCAAATTTCTTTGAACATATCCCAACGTCCAATTACTTCGATGAAATTCCAAAAAATAATAACAGTTGGGATGGCATAACGAATAGCATAATCAAACTTTTTGATATTAATGAGTTTTAAAAACAGCAAAGCAGACCAAAATAATGAACCAAAAGCAACGAAATAGGTTAGCGGATGCCTATCTCCAGCTATATCTTCGTCATAGACTAACAACAAAACAATGTAAAAAGTCCAGATGATAACTATAGTTTCGATAAAAGTAATACCTGCCCAAAATTTTTCTTGGGATGTAGTTTTTTTCAAATTCATTTTGCCTAACTTTCGAAACCATTGAAAAAAGGTACAACTGGACTGCTTGAAAAAATAGAGAATCAGGATGGTGGATAGCAATCCAACAGATGACATCATAACTAAATATTCTGGTTTAGTGGCGATTTCACCATTTTCCATTAAGGGTGCTATCTCAAGTTTTTCAGCTATCCAAACAAAAGAAAACTCAACCCATCCCGTCCAAATTAGTATACCGGCAATCAGACCGAGTAGGGTTGAAGTGAGTGGTTTATCATTTTTTCTAATTCCAATAAAGAAGAGAAACAAACCAAAAAATCCAATAAATGCAGCTCCCAAAAACTTATAATCAGGAAACATTTTTTCGTTAAACACCATCAAAGCATGTCCTAATGGCATGAATAACAGTACAATTATAAATGAAAAAACACCTGTTTTAAACGATTTGAAAGAAATATCCATGAATTAATTTAGAATGATTCTAAACAAAGGTATTTCTTATTTTTATTCATTCCAAATAAAAATAAGGTGATTTTATCAAAACAAATATTTTCTTACTATTGAAGCTTTAGTTCAAAACTACTTGCGATTATTTGTATTATGTCATCATAAGTATGAAACAAAAAATGTTTGTGATTTGCTTTTAATTTGGTTTGTTCCAAATTTTCGGAAAATTCCTTTATTCTTGTTGAATTAATAATTTCTTCAAAACTTGAGGTGTATTTTCCATCTCTAAAAAAATCTAATTCAACCATTCTAAACTCTAATAATTCTTTAAAAGATATTTCGTAAGGAATAAACTTGTTTTCTTTTATTTTTTCACAAAGAGCGCCATTGAATTCACCCTTTAATTTAACGGTATGAGTTTCGATAAATTCTATTGAATCTAAGAAAATAGCATCTCTGCCCCAAATTTTACCTAATTCTGAAACAATTATTGGTTTATTCATAAATAACAATTTTATATCTCAAACTTCCTCTCCACGCTCCAAGCTTCAGGCTTGGCACAAAAAAGAGGCTTTACTGTTTTCCAAACTTTAAGAAACAACTCAGAGTCGCGATAGTTTTGCAAGTCATTTTCGGAATTCCAATAACTATAGGTCATTACCACGTTTGAGTATCTCCCTTTTTCCTGCAATAATTCGAGTTTTGAGCATCCATTTTGATTTCGTATCAATTTCATGTGTGATTCATAAATTGACTTGAATTCTTCAATTTTATCGGGATGAATGGTAAGTTTAACTATTCTAATAAGCATAAGTTTATTTATTAAAAGTAATTGTAACAATTTCATCCTCAGTAAGACCCAGTAACTGAGAAGCACTACCTCCATAGCCTTCAACTCCTCGATTTATTGCAATTTCTAAGAGACCAGAAGTGTTGAATAAAGCAAGGTTAACCCCTTCTGGAACTTCAGAATAAGTGTTGCTTAATTTATTTACTTCATAGTTTCTAAACCCAATATTGAAAGAGCGAGATTTTCCAATCTCTTCGAATAATTTTTTTGAAATATTGGTAATCGCATTTCCGTATGAATCTATATGAGTAACGGAACCTCGGATAAACAATTCTTGAGTTTGAGGAACAGGTTTCTGAAACGAAACAATTTGGTTTATTTTCTTTCCAATAATTTCGGGAGTTCCTCCACGCGCCAGATGACAGGCGGCTTTTGCAAATATATCGCGAGTAGGAAACGTGAGTACATTGGTATCTATATCGATATGTAACTCATAAAAATGTGTAGGAGGATAATCGTAAATTAAAGAAAATAGTCCGTTATCGGCACCAATAAAAAAATGACCTTTGTATTCCATCAGAATAGCCTGTCTTTTTATCGAAATTTCAGAATCTACTCCAACGATATGAATAGTGCCTTTCGGAAAATTTTCAAATGAGTTTTTCAACACATAGGCAGCATTTCTAATATCAAATATCTTGATTTGATTGGAAATGTCGACAATAGTAACATTTTCATCCAGAGCATTTAAAATTCTTCCTTTAACCGCAGATAAATAAAAATCTTCAATTCCTAAATCTGTTGTTAAAGTGATTATTGCCATACTGAGAATAGGATAAAAAACGTTATCACTTCAAAATTAATAATTAAATGATTGTTTTTAAGGATTTGTCTTTAAATTATTTATATTTATTCTATTAACGATTACACAACTATTTTTAACCAATTTGACAGAAAGAACGTACAACATAGAAGATATAGAACCAGTTGATTTGCTGGGCGTAAACAACAGAATTTTAAAGGTGTTGGAAGCTAAGTTTCCAAATTTAAAAATTCATTCCAGAGGAAGAACAATCAGATTTAGAGGAGAATCCGATGAGGTTGATTTATTTGAAGAGAAAATAAATCTGATGGCTAATTATTTTAAAAAATACAACACATTGAGCGAAGGAGATATAGAAAATATTATGGGAGAAAATGGTCAAGATACCATCAAAGATTCCAAAGGAGATTTAGTAATTGTTCATGCGAACAATGGAAAAAAAATCATTGCAAGAACTCATAATCAGCGAAAATTAGTGGAATCGAGTTTCGAAAACGATATGATTTTTTCAGTAGGTCCTGCAGGAACTGGTAAAACTTACACAGCTGTGGCATTAGCAGTGAGAGCGTTGAAAAACAAAGAAGTTAAGAAAATAATTTTAACTCGACCAGCGGTTGAGGCAGGGGAGAATCTTGGGTTTCTTCCAGGAGATTTAAAAGAAAAATTAGATCCATATTTACAACCTCTTTATGATGCATTGCGTGACATGATTCCAGCCGAGAAGTTAGAGGATTATATTGGTGGAAATGTGGTGCAAATTGCTCCTTTAGCCTTTATGAGAGGAAGGACGTTGGATAATGCTTTTGTAATATTGGACGAAGCTCAAAATGCTACGGAAGGACAGATAAGAATGTTCCTTACTCGTATGGGAAAAAGTGCGAAATTCATCATTAATGGTGACCCTTCTCAAGTGGATTTACCCAGAAATCAAAAATCGGGATTAGTGAAAGCATTGGAAGTGCTTCAAGGAATTGAGGGAATAGGAATTATAGAGTTAGACGAGAAT
>JBMYYT010000149.1:0-6219 GCA_049609665.1 Flavobacteriales bacterium
GATAGCTTGGTATGTAGAGTTAAAAGGGGTTGAAATTTATCAAAAAATATTGGTACTCCCATCTCGAGTACTAAAAACCTCTTAATCAATCGATTAAGAGGTTTTTTTTGTTTATTGAATAATCAGTTTTTTTATAGTCTTAGCTTCTCCATTTTGAATAATGACTGAATATACTCCAGAGGCGAGTTCGTAGTTCGTAATTTTAATTTGGTTTTGACCGTATTGAGTTTCGATGTCGATTTCTTGTCCTAAGCTATTGATTAAAGTCACTTTTACATTTTCTAATTCATTTCCTTCAATGGTAAATGAACCAGATGTAGGATTTGGATACAATTTAACAGTGTTGAGTGCGGTTTGATTTGCAATAGCTAACGGTGATCCAACTGTAAAATCTAAAGTAAAGGAAGCCCCAAAATCTGGCTGAACATTATAGATAACTGGTCCAGGATTTCGCTGAAGCCTCATGTAGCCAGCTCCATCGGAGTTAGCCCAAAAACCGATACCATCTCCATCAGTGTCAGTTACTTCTAATCGGTAGCAACCTAATCCTAAATTAAATGTTTTACTAACCAAAGTGTTGTTTGCTTGACCAGAATTAGTATGTATTACATTGCCAAACTCATCGTATATTTTAAAGGATGTTTCGTTGGCCGCACTATTTGATCTATAATGCAATACAAAAGAACTTGGCACTACAATAGGAACTTTAAACTCCGTTGAGTATTTGTTATTATAACTGTATTCATCCGTGCCATTGTTGGGATTACTTATCTCTACATTAAAAACATTATCAGGCCCTGAGATTGAATTCCACATAGATGCAGGAGCAAACATTTCAACAACCTCCTGAGTAGATGGAGCAAGTTTTCCGGTCCAGTTAAATGTTTCTTTTGTTGAGTTGTTATTTACCCAAAATTCGATCTTTAGAAACCTTAAAGTGTCTTTTCCAGCATTTCTGATAGTGATTTTTGGATAGTGACAAATGTCATTTTCTCTCTGGTATTCAACTCTTTTAGAGGGTGAAACTATATCTACAATCGCAGCGTCTAAATTATGATTGTATTCTCCGTATGTAATTAATTTATTACTTACAAAGTATCTTGAAGTACCAGTAGCCGTTGTGATTCCATAGTCAAATAAACCAGAATCACCAGCTGTTACGAAATCGGTTACGCTATTTCTTCTGATGTCAGTAGGCATTCCTGGGCACCATCCTGCTCTATCATAAATCCATGTTCCACCTTGAGGATATACAGGATTTTCACCACAATCTTTCCACACTTGCCATTGAAACTGTTTGCTTGCTCCCACTTTAAAGAAATGATTCCTTGGAATAAATTCCCCTTCTTGACCATGGCCAGTAATAGAAGTAGTAACCTCGAAATATTTTCCACTATCCAACAAAGGAATTTTTCTTGGAGGAAAAACTTTTTCTGAAATTATATCAGTGTAATTTGGATGAGAGACAGGCCATATTTCTTGAATATCAAGTACTTCTCTTTCGGGTGTCCCCACAATAAACTGAAATGAAATGTCCATTTCCTCTTGCCATTGCCCTCCTCGTTCCATTGTAATTCTTTTATTTCCAGTCAAAAAGGGAGAGAAATCGGTAACATCAAAAACCCATGTTTTTCCATTTGGTCCTAAATTTAAACCAATTCCGTATGGTGTCACAAACGACATGATTTCAAACTTCATCGGGAATCTTCTGTGATAATCTAAGTTTGAAAAAATTACACTATCAGTTGTGCTAACTGCAATTTTTGATAATATTGAATCTGTGCTTTCAAAATAGACAATGCTTGAATCTGAAGAGTAAATCAATTGGGCGTTTACAGGATTATACTCATCACTAATGATTGAGTTGGGATGAGTTACAACGGTGTGTTCTGTTAGTGAAAGCGGTGCTTTTCTGATAGAATCTGTTTTTGTTAGATTTGTTATTGATAATGTATAAACTCCTTGAATTAAAGCTATTGTTGGTCTTTTTGAAGAAGAATTAAAGAATTTGTCCAATAAAACACCTCTTACAAATTGTCGAGAAGAATCTATTCCCATTCCTTTTCCATGAGCAGAATTAGATGAATAATCCGTAAGTTGATTAGTTGATTGTGCTTCAACTGGATAATAACCAATTAAATTACTGTAATGTGGATGTGTTGAATTTAAGGGAATATTCATCCAATTTTCAATGGTAGTTTGAGAAAGCGCTTTGTCCCAAATTCTCAGTTCATCTATCATTCCATAATAGATGTATTTTTCATTTATGTTTCTTCCTATTAATAATTCGTTGAAACTAATGCTTTTCGTTTTTCCAGTTCCTGATTGCCATTGGGTGCCATTCAGAAATATTTTCATCTCCCCGGTTGTGGCATTTTTTGTAAAAGCCCAGTGGTTCCATGTGTTTTCAGTAACCGAAGCTGAAGAAGCTTTATTAATACGATCATATCCGGAACCATTTGCTGTTCCACAATCAAAATAAATACTTCCATTACTCCAAGGGTGGTGAATGTTTAATTCTCGTGATCCTCGGGAGTTATTTGCTTCTAAAATACTGGTGTTTGTTGAATGAGTTCCCGGATTTCCTTTTGACCAAAAAGAGATTGTTATTTCATTTTGAATTCCTGCTAAGGCAGTAGAAATAATTTTGTAGTGATTTACATCTCCTAATGATAAATAACTTCCATTTGCACTATTAAGAGATTTATTAGCTACAGTTTCAGCTTTTAGTTTGATGTTAGTTGAAGAAGTTATGCTATTAGTAAATGAAAATTCAAAAATCAAATTGCTCGTTCCATTCCATACAAATGGGGTATGGAATTGGATTCTATTGGTACCAACAGAAAAAGAATAATCACTAAAATAAACCTCAGTAAATCCAGTTGTAACAGGTGAGTTTGATTTAAGTTGAGTAGATGTGTCGTGCTTAACTTTTACTCTTAAAAAACGACAATTGCCAGGGGTTAATGCGTCAATTTCAATGGCATCAATTGTTCCTGCAGAAAAACCTGAACTGCTTAATTCACTGGCGGTGTATAAAAATAGGGATTTTCCAGATAAATTTGAATTGTCAAAAACAGTTCCTAATGTGTCATTGCCTATTGCTATTGTGTCTTTACTTTCACTGGTTGTGCCAGTTACAACAACATTTTTTTGGGTAAAAATTCTATAATCATAAACAGGAGATGTTTTATAATGAAATACATTTCCTACGGTAGGTGTTATTCCGGTAACTTGATACTTTGGCTTAGGTTCAAATAAAGAATCTCTTCTGGTTGAATCATGCAGATAAGTATTACATGAATAATCCCATTCTCCACAACCTAAGTTTCGTTGAGAGCCAGTAGAAACAAGTCCATTTTTGCATCTCATGTTATAGAGCATTAGGATTTTTTCGTACTTAATGCTAGTGTTTGTTGGGAAGGAGACCATGGTATCTCTGGTTGAACTGTTGTAATCAAAAGATTGAACAGTTATAGTATCACCAATGGATTGAGCCGCAGCAAATAATGTGATACAAATAAGAAATAGGAGTAATGTAAATTTTTTGCTCATTATATATAGGATTAGACCTTAAATATAATGAAGTTTAAACAACTACACCGAAAAAATTAACTACATTAAATGAATAGAATTTTATTTTTTTAACTGAACAAAACCAGTATAAGTCTTTTTATCTTCTTCTCCTAAATCCAGAATGTAGAAATATGTGCCAGACGGTAAATCAGGATTTCCATCATTTACAGTTGCAGTTGAAATTGATGAATTTTCACCATTCCATCCTCCTGCATATCCTTTTTGTTCAAATACTAAATTTCCCCACCGATTAAATACCTTCATTATATTGTTTGGATAATTTATTAATTCTTTGATATCCCAAGTATCATTTACTCCATCGCCATTTGGAGAGAAAAATTGTGGAATTGATAATATGTCGTCAAAATTGGTTTCTGAAAGAACAAATAGGTCATGATTGAAGTTAATTAGTTCTTTTGTTTTAGCGATTCTATCTGGAGAGCCTATAAAACTTAACCCTGAAATAGTATCATTTTTAAAATTTGTTGTATTCCATTGATTATTTGTTCCTCCCCATTGTCCCATGGAATTATAGTTGCCATCAATTGAAGAATAGTATACTCCAACCTCGGCAGGAGCAGTTCCAAATAATCTCATAATATTATGGTAATAATTCGTGTTCAAATCAAGTAGTTTTTTATCTCTAACAGATAAGTCAAACCCACCTGTAGCTCCGCTTGCCGAGCTTCCTGTGAAGTCATAAGTTGGGTCAATGTTTGCTAATCTTACAGCAAAAACGTTACTGTCAGTTGTTGATGGAGTTATTGAAACAGCTCTATAAATATTGCTAATTCCAGAATTTCCTACCGGAAAAAAATATTTTGATGTGGTATCAGTTGATCTTGCTAAGTATCCGCCTAATTCATTGCTGGATACATACCCAAGATTCCAAGTTAGCGAATCGGGGTTTGTATTAGATAAAAACATTATGTTGCCAAGAGTTTGTAGCTCCGCATCTTTTAATTCGAGTTTGTTAGTAACATCGGTGTTAAGGGTTATTGTTTTGATACTACTACCTCCCCCAAGTCGAAGGTTATGAAATTTTGTAATATCTGAACCAGTAATAATTTGATTACCACCATCCAATATTACTATTCCTGGGGAGGAATTGATCAATGCGGAATTTCCACCATTGTTAATCCAATCTCCAATTAAATATAATTTTCCATGATTATCAAATTTTCCGCTATTTTCATTTCTCACATAGTCTTGACAATGCACTAAAGCCTTTGATTCAATATGAATTAAGCTATTGTCATTGGTTAACTGACTTGAGCCTTTAATCCAAAATAAAATTGAAATTACTATGAGAAAGAATATTTTATTGTTTTTCATCATATTGATTTACTTAGTAATAAGTTTTATTGAAGTGTTATGATTATTCTTCGATCTTCGGCTGTTAAATCAACAAGTCCAGGTGAGTCAGTACAAATAATTCTGAAAGTTATAGTGTGTGTTCCTGGATATAACACTTGTGACCAAGTTGCAACATTCGAAAATTTCAAAAAGTTTGTGCCTTGATTTACATTCGATAATCTCATGCCATTGGTAACATTGATTCCATCAACTATTATATCATAAATCCCTTCTACTCTCGCTCCTGATGTGCCAACCCAAGGATAAGAATTTAATGAAGCAATTATATTTGCCAACTGTTCAGTTGTAAGTGTAAAAGTTTGTGTCATTTCCAAAGTATCACCTTTCAAAACCCGTCTTGCAAAAGCATCGTCTTTTTTATAAGATTTTGGACAAAGACTTTTCCAATTTGAACCGTTATACATGTGTAAACAATTTTCATCTGTGTCATAGACTTGAAGTCCGGGAGCAGGTGTAGGAATTCCCAATCTTTCTGAAGTACTCATGGAAGGTATCAAAAAGCCTTGCTTTGAGCTATATATCTGAAGTGCTGCAGAAGGATCAATTGAAGTTACCCCAATTCCAACGCTACCTTTGTCAGTGACAATAACTGTATTGCCTTTTTCTCCAGCTCTTCTGGCTTCGATATAAGGACCTCTATCAATCCATTCAACACTATCTTTTAAAGGTTTTATATCAGTAATTATTGGTGCTTTTCCTTTTGAAAATAAGGCTAAGGCGGTATCTCCCAATAAAGAAACGCTATCTATACGAGTATCAATACTGTCTCTTAATGAGTTTAAAAATTGTGAGTTTGTTGTTAACTCCATTAAATCGGCACTAACAGTCCTTTCATTTTCAAATACTTGTATAATTGTTCCTAATAATCTTACACTATCTAAATCAGTTTCGATACTGTCTTGAACGATATCTAACCAATTACCATCTTTAATTAAGCTGTCCGAAATAGATCCGTATCTTGAGATGTTAAAATTATTATCTTCTAATATGCTATCTCTTATGTTATTAAATATACTGTCTTTAAATTCTTGATCTTTTAATAGCTCAATTAGTTCAACACTGCTGACTTTTCCATCTTCATATAAATTAAGATTATTGCCGATTAGGTTCAAGCTATCCACATCGCTGTCAATACTATCTTTTAATGTTGCGAGCCAGTTGTTGTCTTTTATCAAGCTGTCAGCTATTGAGCTGTATTGGATGTTGTTATAATTTTTATCTAATAAAAGTGAATCTCTAACAATAGAGTAAATGCTGTCTTTAAAA
>JBMYYT010000150.1:0-6155 GCA_049609665.1 Flavobacteriales bacterium
GAGTAGGCACCAAAGAAGATTGAGTGTAGGCCAACCAAAATCCCCAGTGATAACGACTTTTTGCAAAGTTTGGAAGATTCAATGGCTTATCATCTTGTGAAATTCCATTGGAAACCACAAAAAATGCAAGGAGTACTACTATTATTTTCCTTTTCAACATTTATTTAATTTAGTAAGGATAACGTATTTTTTATTCTATTCATTGCTTCAATCAATTTCTCTTTTGACGATGCATAGGATATTCTGACTGTGTTACTTGAGCCAAAAGCCTCTCCTGTCACTAAGGAAACTCTTCCTTCTTCTAAAATAAACATAGCCAATTCAGAAGCATTGGAAATTGTATTATTCTCATAACTTTTGCCAAAATAACTGCTCACATCTGGATACACGTAAAATGCTCCATCAGGATTATTGCACTGTACTCCAGGGATTTGATTTAAGGTTTCAACCACTAATTTCTTTCTCTCCTTAAACTCCTCAACCATATAACTTACCTTTTCTGGAGTATTGGAAATTGCTTCGAGAGCAGCCATCTGAGAAACTGAAGAAGTCCCAGAAGTTATCTGACCTTGAGCTTTGATACAGGCATTTGCCAGCCATTGCGGAGCAGCAATATATCCTAATCTCCATCCAGTCATTGCAAATCCTTTTGAAACTCCATTTACAATTACTACTTGCTCCTTAATGAAATCAAATTGAGCAATGCTTTCATGATTTCCAGAAAAATTAATCAATTCATAAATTTCATCACTAATAATGACAATTTCAGGGTGTTTAGCCACTACTCTTGCAATACTTTCTAATTCATCTTTTGTAAATACAGCTCCAGAAGGATTGCATGGTGAACTAAAAATGACCAACTTAGTTTTAGAAGTTATAGCTTTTTCTAAATCTTCAATATTAATTTTAAAATCTGTTGAGATATCAGAATTTACAACTACAGGAACTCCCTGAGCAAGCTTAACTTGTTCAAAATAAGTAACCCAATACGGTGCCAATATTACTACTTCATCTCCCTCATTGAGCACACTAAGAAAAATATTTGCCAAAGATTGTTTAGCCCCAGTAGAAACCACAATTTGACTTGAGTCAAAATCTAAGTTATTATCTCTTTTAAATTTATTAGCAATCGCTTCTCTTAAAGGAAGAAATCCAGCAACAGGTGGATACTTGCTGTAGTTTTCGTCAATCGCTTTTTTTGCAGCATCTTTGATATAATCGGGTGTATCAAAATCAGGTTCTCCCAAGCTCAAACTAATTACATCAATTCCTTGAGCTTTAAGTTCCCTGCTTTTTTGAGCCATCTCCAAAGTGGCAGAAGGCTTCATGTTTTTAATTCGTTGGGCAATTTGCATAAACTAATTAAATTTTCTTTCTAATAATGTGATAAACTCTTTAACTGAAGAAGATTCCAAATCCCAATCAAAATTGTTTTCAATTTCTGAGGATAAAAATGCTTTTGCCTCGGTGATTGTGTCGCATTGGTTTAATCTATTCAAAGTATTGTCGTAATGTTCTTTATCTCCTTGAAATAAGTCATTCATGAAAAGAAACTTTTGATTCAATGCAATTCCTTCTCTCAAATCAGCAATTTTTGACTTTGTCATTTTCTCCGCCACGGACTCACTATTGTCAGAGGTTGCATACTTTTCGTTTACAGAGGAATCAAATCCTACTTCTTGAATTTCGTCTAATAAATTCCTCTGGTTTGGAGATATCTCTTTTTGCTCCTCCTCTACCACGTCAAATTTAAATGTTATCCCTGTACCTTGGTTCTCCAACTCAATTTCTTCAATTGGTTCTGTTTTTTCAGTTACAGTTTCAGTTTGTTGATTTTCGAGCATTGCTTTGTATCTCAATACTGTCAATCTTTCATAAATGTCTCTACTACTATCCAATAAATCAGTCAATTCTTCAATTGATAGTTTTCCTTTTTCCAACTTGGTTGCGCCTGCACTTAATCTCTTAGCAAGATTAGAAATACTCAAATAATTATCCTTTGCCATAATTAAATATTTACTCTTTTATTTAAGTCCAAAACTTGTTGAACCCACTTTCTCTCCATCTGTATAAATCTCTATTTTATAATCTCCCTTAGAGAAAGTTTCCTCTCCTTTTTCATGAAAAATACATAAATCCACAGAGTTATTTTGGTAATCTACAGTTCTGGATATACTCATTTCCAAGGATTCATCTCCAACTTCAGTCTTTGAACTTTTAGATGTCATCATTACTTTTCCTTCAGGGTTTATGACTCTCATATAAAAAGTCTTTGGACCAGCTTTTGCAATTTTATTATCTACAATTGTAAAACATGCTCTTACCTGATCTGCTCTTCTTGCTCTTGAAGTTTCTGTAAAACTTCCACTATTTCTTACTCGAATAGCTTCCGCTTTTAAATTTAAAATTTGAAGTTTAGAACCTAATTCAACAGTTTTTGATAAATTTTCAGACTCTTCTTTAAATTTATCTCTCTCTCCAGATACTTCTGAAATCTTATTATCTTTTTTTAGTATTTCTTTTGCCTGAATTTTTGTGAGTGTATTTAATGAATCAACTTTGTAAACATAATTCTTCATTACTTTACGCAAAGTTTCTGCCTCTTTTTGCATTTTATTCAACTCACGAGCAGTGTATCTTCTTCTTTTCTCTGAACTTTTTAATTCATCTAATAGGATAGTTACTTTTTGTTTTTGAATTTCAATACTGTCGTTAAGCTCTTGATTATTAGTGGTTACAGAATTATATTCCTCTAATAAATTATTCAATGAAGTGGTGATATTATTTTCCATTAAGTCACTCATTCCATTTCCTTCCATGAGCGCATTGAGATCGCTGATCTCTTTGGAATAAATTTCGTTTTGTTTTGTACTTGTATTGAGTTCATAACCCAAAAAAGCAGCAACAATTCCTAAAATAATTAATCCTGTAACTAATATTGGAGTTGACTTTTTCATATTGATTAAGTTATAAGCGTAAAATTATGTAAATTAAGAGGTATATTGTAGTATTTAACAAAAAAGTTTAAGTGTTCTCAGATTTAATAAAAATAGCATTTCCTAAAAATTGTATTGGGTGTAGTCATTCATTGAATTCCAATGAAAAATTTCTATGTTCCAACTGCTATTTCTATTTCCCAAAAGGTGAAGCCTCAATTTCTATAAACACTGAAACTGGAAAATTATTTGATTCAATACCAACAATTTTGGGAGCTTCACATTTGTTTTATTTTGATAAAGATGGGAAAACTCAAAAAGTACTTCACGAGTTGAAATATAAGAAAAACCTGAGTTTTGGGGAATATTTGGGAGAACTGATAGGGATTGAATTTCAACATTCTCTTGAAGATGTTGACTTAATAATTCCGGTTCCTTTACATCCAAAAAAAGAACATCAAAGAGGATTTAACCAAAGCACATTGTTGTGCAATGGAATTTCAACAGTGATTCAAAAACCTGTATCTACTGAAATTCTAATCAGAACCAGATTCACTGAAACTCAAACCAAAAAAAACAGAGAAGAAAGAATACAAAACATAAAAAATGCTTTTGAACTGGTGAATAAAAAAGAATTAAAAGACAAAACTATACTGTTAATAGATGATGTAATAACTACGGGCTCAACATTAATTGAGTGCGTTAACGAATTAAATAAGGCTGAAGGAGTAAAAATTAAAATATTACTGTTAGCAAAAGCTAGTGATTAAATTTCGAATAATTCGTCAAAATCTAATGCGTCTTCCCCATGCTTTTCAACATAATCTTCCATTACAATATAGGTTCTTTTAATCCCATATAATCTTGAAAAAAGCACTTCAAATCTCACAGCCTCACTCACAACCATTATAATTTCAACATAATCTGAATGCTTAGTTGATTTAAGATTTGTCTCGCATCTGGGACAAAAAAAATCTACTTTTTCGTTTTTTTCAAAATCATGGCTATAATCGTAGTAAAATTCATATTTACCCAAATTAGGGTCAAGATAGATGGAACGCATCTTATCTTTATTATTCCTTGTTAAAAATTCAATTCCCTCTTTGGCACGAAGATTTTCGTCACATTGAGGACAATGATACTCGTAATTTCCTATTTCTTCTAATATTCCCATAATTCCCTATTAAAATAGGTATAATTTTTAACTTAACAAATGGTAATAGTTAAAAATTCAAAAAATAATATTTGTTAATAAGTAAAATCCTTGAAAAATTGATTTGTAAAAAATTAATTACTACATTTATTATATAAATAAGTTCTTTCAAATCAATTGACCCACACTCACGTTATATAAACTTAACATTTTATAATATTGGAGACGAACTTCGAGTATCGATGGCGGGCCTCAACCAACTTGTTGGTTTGCAATAGCAATACAGAGGATTACAGACATAATCGAGAATCTCCTTCCATTACTTTAGAAGTTTATAAAACTTCTGGTGTGGGTTTTTTTATGTTTTTTATTTTTATTTGAACCTTTTTAAAATAGAAGTGTACTTTTAATAAATCGCAAACATAAAAAACCATGAAAAACACTTTTTTAACCTTCTTAACTCTTTTCTTCTTGTATCCATCTTATGGGGCAAAAACTGAGAAAACAGTAAAATCAAAAATTCAACAAGTAACCGTTTACCTCAGTGGGGCTCAGGTAAAAAGAAAAGGGAAAGTAAATCTAAAAAAAGGAATTAATACAATCATATTCAAAGATGTATCTCCTTATGTAAATTCCAAAACAATTCAAGTTGATGGGTTGGGCGATTACATTATTCTTGAATCAAAGAAAACAGTAAAATATCCTAAACCGGATAAAGTCACAAAAATGCCTTCTAAAATTACCAGACAAATTGCAGAAAAAAGAGATTCTGTTGCTGATTTAAATTTTAGATCGAGTAATATCTCAACTAAAATTGGGTATTTGCAAACTGAAAGAAGTTATTTGTTGAAAAACCGTGTATTTCAAAAAGATACTTTGCCCGTTTTAAAAGAATCTTTGGCTTACTTAAGAAAACAACTATTTGAAATTAATGAAATAGAACAAAAACTAAGAAAAGAAAAAAACGATATCAGGAAACAAATAAATGCAATTAACAGAAGAATTACAGCTTTAAATAATTACCAAAGAAACAATAGACCTGTTAATAACAACAAACCTTCTCATCAAATAGAAGTTACGGTTCAATCAAAAAAAGAACTTGCTGGAAGTATGACTATTTCTTATTTTGTAAATAGAGCCAGTTGGTCACCAAGTTATGACATTAGAGTAAAAAACATTAACTCTCCGGTTGATTTAACCATGAAAGCTACTGTATATCAAAATACTGGAGAAGATTGGGATAATGTTAAATTAACTCTATCAACTAATAACCCTTACCAAAACAAAGTAAAACCAGAACTAAACACTTGGTATATTAACTATTACAACCCAAACATTGGTTACTACAAAGATGCAAATGGACGTGACAAAAAAGCGAAAATTGCAAGAACTAATGCGGTTACCTTAGATGCGGTGAGAGTTACCTCAGATAGCTACAATGAATCGGCTTTATCCTATTCCCCAAGACCGCAACCAAGAGCAATAAGATCAACAAATTATACAGTGAAAAATCAAATGATGGCGAATGTGGAATACAAAATTGATTTGAGATATACCATCGAAGCAGATAATAAAGCTCATTTGGTAGCTGTAGAACAACAAACCATTAAAGCAAAATACAATCATTATTTAGTTCCAAAATATGACAAGGAATCTTATTTGGTAGCGCAATTAGTGGATTGGGAAGATTTGGATCTTTTGCCTTCAAAAGCAAACTTATTCTATGAAGGAAGTTACATCGGAGAAACAAGAATAAACCCAACTGCTAATGATACTTTACTAATTTCATTAGGAAACGATAGAAACGTGAGAGTGAAAAGAACTAAGGACAAAGAAAAGTCCAAAGACAAAGTGTTTTCAAACAGAAAATCTACAACGATATCTTATGACTTGATTGTGAAAAATATGGGAGCTAAAGGATACAATATTATTGTAGAAGATCATATTCCAGTATCCAAAGATAAATCTATTGTGGTTTCGCTTGAAAATAAATCAAGAGCTAAATTCAACGAAAAAACTGGAATGATGACTTGGAATTTTTATCTCAAAGGAAAAGGGAAGAAAAA
>JBMYYT010000151.1:0-6136 GCA_049609665.1 Flavobacteriales bacterium
CTTACCTTAATAACCTCAAATCGGGTGATGCAAACCTATCTGGTTTTTCCTTGGGATATTACAAAGGTTTTGCCTTTATAGAAACTGGAATTATTGGAACTCTTTATACCAATTTCAATTATTCAAATTTATACATTAGACCTCACTTAGGGTTAGGAATTGGCGGAATAGTAACACTTTGTTACGGGTATAATTTTTCTATTGGTCGAAATCATTTCAAAGAACAAATTAGCCCTCATGAATTCAGAGCAATTGCTCGGTTTCCAATTGGCTTATTTTGGTAAAAAAATTAATTAAATGAAAAACTTTATTCTCTTTATCGCTCTCATACTGCTAATTTCTTGTAACGAAAAAAATGTTCAAGTACCGAAAGTTGCAATAATTCCAAATCCACCAATTACCAATACTCCTATTGTAATTCTTGGAACAATTCAGGATGCAGGATCTCCTCAAATTGGATGCAAAAAGCAATGTTGCAAAGATTTATTCAAAAATCCAGATAACACAAGACAGATAGTCTCATTGGGGCTCATTGATTCGGAAAACAACAAAACCTATGTATTTGATGCTTCTCCTGATTTTGGGAAACAAATGAAAAAAATCACTTCTTTGGAACCAAATAACGACAACGAATTAATTGATGGAATATTTCTAACCCATGGACACATAGGACATTATACAGGACTTATGTTTTTGGGAAAAGAAGCAATGGATGCCAAAGAAACTCCTGTTTATACAATGCCAAGAATGAATGAGTTTTTGACCAATAATGGTCCTTGGAGTCAATTGGTGTCAAGAAAAAATATTGTGTTGAATAGAATCGAAAATGAAAAATCTATTCGACTTTCGGATAAGATTCAAGTTACACCATTTTTAGTTCCTCACCGTGATGAATTTTCTGAGACAGTAGGTTACAAAATCACAGGGCCCAACAAAAGTGCTCTATTCATTCCTGATATTGATAAATGGGAGAAGTGGGATAAAGATATTATTAAGGAAATAGCCAAAGTAGATTACGCTTTTTTAGATGCTACATTTTATAGTGGCAAAGAACTCAACAACAGAGATATTAGTGAAATTCCTCATCCCTTTATTATTGAAAGTATGGAGAAGTTTAAAGACTTACCTCAAGATGAAAAATCAAAAATTTATTTCATCCACTTTAATCACACAAACCCAGTAATAAACTCAAAAAGTGAAGAATACAGTACTGTTCACAAAAATGGATTTCAATTGGCTCGAATAGAAGATGTATTTGAATTATAACTATCTTACGGAATGGAAATAGCAATTAAAATAGTAATAGGACTTGTAGCTTTCATTCACCTCTATATTTTATGGTTTGAAATGTTCGCTTGGGAAACAAGAGGAAAAAAAGTGTTTGGAAAAGCACTGAAAGCCGAGTTATTCGCCCCAACAAAAGCTATGGCTGCCAATCAAGGATTATACAATGGTTTTTTGGCTGCAGGTTTAATCTGGACATTCTTTATTGAAAATTCCGATTGGAGTTCAAATATCGCCCTGTTTTTTCTTTCTTGTGTTGCAATTGCTGGAATTTATGGTGCTCTGACAACCGACAAGAAAATATTTTTTGTGCAGGCTTTACCTGCATTAATTGGAATAATTCTTATTTTAATTCAATAATATTGAGCCCAGATGACACCCGAATTAAAACAAAAAATCATACAAGTCTGCACAACCAAAATAGAACAAAAAGGTCCTAATGTTGGTTTGTCATTCTACGCTTTCTTTGCCAACAAAAATGATAATCCTAAGTTACTAATGGAAGCAGCCACTTGGTGGATTGAAACCCATGAATTAGATCATTTTGAAAAGGCTGTGAAGATTTTAGAAATGGTTAAAAAAGAACATTAATTAGTCACTTAAGACAATGGAATATACAATTGATAATGATTCATGGCAGTTTTGGGACTTCTATGACCAAGATAATAACTACGGAACTTATGTAACTGACCCTTTTTATTACGAATCATCGGAGAGGAAAGGATTTGAGAAAGAAGTTTTTATAAAAATTAAATTTCCAAAAAACTTTCTTTTAAAAGAGAGTCTATTCCCAACACCTGAAAGTTTTGAATTGTATATGAAATATGAAGAGGTTTTTGAAAAATTACTGATACAGAACAAAGTAGATTGTAAAAAAGTTCATTTTTCTATCTACTATGGAGCAAGAAGATTACTTTATCAAGTAAATGATAATGAGTTGTTTAAAGAGTGTTTAATTGCATTAGAAAGTAAAATGCAGCCTTTCGAATTTGAGGTAATTGAAAATAATTCGTGGACCATCTTTCCTGAGTTTCTTCCAAATAAATATGACAGACAACAAATTGCCAACCGTGATTTAATCAGAATACTTGCTGAAAAAGGGAGCAATTTAAAAAAAGAGCATTGCATTAATCATACTTTCAGCGGCAAGAAAAGAAACTTAAAAAAAATTGAAAAAGAACTCTCAGCAATGAATGGAAAAACCATTTCAATTGAGAAAAACTTACTTGAAATTAGTTTTAATGAAATTTTAGATGAAGACACAATTAACGAAATGACCTATATATGTATTGATTTCGCAAAAGAGTTTAACTGTAACTATGACGGATGGAGCTCTTCACTGATTGAATAATTTAACTTATCTGTTTTTTAGTTACCCACTGAAATCTCCAAAATAACAAACCTGCTGAAACAGCAAGACCTATCAAAAATCCCCACCAAATTCCAACTGAACCATAACCGAACTCTAATCCAGCAAAATAACAGATTGGAAAAGCAACAACCCAATAGGCAATAAAAGTGATAATAGTGGGAATAAAAACATCTTGCATGCCTTTGAGAGCACCCAAAATTACCGCTTGCATTCCATCAAATAACTGAAAGAAAGCTGCAATAATCATCAACTTAGCAGCTATTGCAACTACTTCGGTATTGTCAATAAAATTTTGAGAATCATCCAAATACAAAGAAGGTAAATACTCATTGAAAATCATAAATATAACTGCGAACAGAAGATCCAAAATTAAAATCAACAAAAAGATAGAAAACGAAATTCTTCTTAACTCTTTAAAATCTTTCAATCCAAATTGATTCCCAACTCGAATTGTAGCTACAACGCCCAATCCCATGGCAAACATAAAAGTAATTGAAGCTAAATTCAATGCAATTTGATTGGCAGCCTGAGGATTTTTTCCCAAGGTTCCGGCTAACCAAATAGCAGCTGTAAAAACACCAAACTCAAAGAACATCTGAAGAGCGGAAGGAAGACCTAAACTATTAACTTTAAGAATTGTCTTTTTAACTATCTTCTCTTGCCATAAATCCTGAAAGTATAAGCTGAATTTTTCTCTTTTGTAGATTAAAACATACATCAATATCGCCATAATCACTCTTGAAATTAATGTACCTAACCCTGCTCCAATAATCCCAAGTTCTGGAAAAATCCAAATTCCATAAATTAAAAAATAATTAATGATTACATTCAACACATTTGCATATACAGCCGCTTTCATAGAATATTTCGTTTCAGAAAGTCCATCAGCAAATTGTTTGAACACCTGAAATATAGCCAACGGAACTAATGAAAAAGCAACCAAAACAAAATATGGAATTGCCAATTCTACTACTTCTTGAGGTTGTTTCATGAGTAACATAAGGGGTTCGGCAAAGAATATCATCACCAAGGATAATAACCCCACTACTAAAAGAACAATCAAACTATTTTTCAAGACACTTCTCCCCTCTTTAATATTATTTGTTGAATCTGCAGCGGCTATCAAAGGAGTAATCACAGTCGAATAACCTAAAATCAATGACATGGCAACCAACAAAAAACTATTTCCTAAACTCACAGCAGCCAACTCCGCAGTACCTAATTTACCAACCATTACATTATCAGCAACACCCACAAGCATATGCCCCAGTAATCCTATGACTACTGGCCAAGCAAGTTGGAAATTTCGATTAAATTCTTTGGTGTAGATTTTAAGCATTGATTTAATTGAAAGGACAAAGGTAAAATTTAGCTTTTAATATTGTATTCATTCTTTTAATAATGATTAATAGTTTAGAATTAGTTATTTTTAAGTATTCAACTCAAGTTAAAATGAAATCAATACTAATTATAGCTTTGATAGTATCAAGCTCAATCTCTTTATTAAACAAGGAACAAAATCAACTTATATCCTTGCTTCTTGAGAATAAAATATCTCATAAGGAATTTAAAAAATTTGATGCAGAAATTAAATTTAAATCAGAAGTTGGTACTTATGAAAGATTGGATTCATTGGAATCTTGGGAACTCGACATTGTTTATACTGAGGAGTTTTATTTCCCAAGAAAAGATTCTTTCTTAGTTAGAGAATACTATTTTTCCAGTGAAAGATTTGACTCAATTAAGAATAACAAAACTGTTTACAAAGCAGAAAAATATTTTGAAAATGGAAAAGAAAGTAAGAGATTCTTTTTTGAAGATGATTTTAGTCGAGAACACTTACAATCGATAATTAAACACATGAATAACAGGAAAGTAATTGATACAATCTTTCCATTAGCAAAAACTGAAATTGAACATGCTGGTTGTGGAATGTCCAGGAGGACAGTAGAAAATGTAAGAGAAACTATGAATTTTCATTATCGAAAAGCAAAGAAACCAAAGTATTATTTGATTGAAACTTTTAATTATAAAGGAAATATAAGTTACTCCTTTCAACGACCAATAAAAACAAAATTCAAAGTAATAGTTGAAGGACACTCTTTCTAAAATTTATCTGATTTAATAAGAATCAAAAATTAGAATTAAAGTAAGGAAAATAAACTAAATTCGTTTCCAAACTAAATCAATACCAAGAAACTTAAATTAATGGAAAATATTCACAGCGAAGTTCAAGAATACTACGGAACAGAATTGCAACAATCAGAAGATTTAAAAACCAATGCTTGTTGTACTTTAACCAAACCACCAAAACATATTTCAGAAGCCTTGACGCTCATTGCGGATGAAGTAATGGCAAAGTACTATGGATGTGGATTGACAATTCCAACTGGAGTTGAAGGATTAAGAATATTAGATTTAGGTTCTGGTAGTGGTCGTGATTGTTATATCGCAGGAAAATTAGTGGGTGAAAATGGTTATGTATTAGGAGTTGATATGACTGACGAACAACTCAAAGTTGCCAACGATCACATTGAATACCACAGAGATAAATTTGGATACGCAAAATCGAATGTAGAATTTGTAAAGGGAAATATTGAAAAATTAGATGAACTAAACCTTGAAAAAGGAAGTTTTGATGTGATTATTTCCAACTGTGTAATCAATCTTGCCATGGACAAGCAAAAAGTATTGAATGATGCTTTTGAATTATTGAAACCTGGCGGAGAATTGTATTTCTCGGATGTATACAGCGACCGAAGAATTCCAAAGAGTCTTCAAGAGGACAAAGTATTGTGGGGAGAGTGTTTGAGTGGAGCTTTGTACTGGAATGATTTCTTAAACATGTCGAAAAAAGCAGGATTCACCGATCCTCGAACCATGGAGGGCAAACCCATAACCATTGAAAACGAAGAAGTTGAAGAATTGGTGGAAGATATTGAATTCTATTCCGTTACTTATAGACTTTGGAAATTGGATGGATTAGAATCAGATTGCGAAGATTATGGACAAGCGGTTGCCTACAAAGGTGGCATTCCAGAAGAAGAATTAGGATTTAAATTGGATAATGGCCATTATTTCCCAAAAGGAAAAATCATGAGTGTTTGTGGAAATTCTTACAACATGTTGCACCAAACTCGATTTGCCCAATACTTTGATTTTTATGGGACTTGGGATACTCATTACGGAATTTTTGAAGGCTGTGGAGGTAATATTCCTTTCAGCTCATCCAACTCCGAAGATTGTGCCGATGGCAGTTGTTGTTAAAGAATAAGAAAATAGGAATTACTCCTCTTCTACTCTTACATATTTCAATTCTTTAGTTGTTCCACTTTGCTGTTCCCAATTGGTCCACAAATCTTCAGAATCCAATTTGATAATCGTTTTCTTTTGGCCTTCAGCCTCTGGACTACTTTTCGTAATTAATAAACTATCAGTCAATTCCCAAGTACCGTTCACTTCTCTTGGTCCCATTGTCAT
>JBMYYT010000152.1:0-6129 GCA_049609665.1 Flavobacteriales bacterium
TACTTGGAAGAATTATTAATAAAATTAAATAAATCTTACAACTTTGACCCCAATGTCGTAAATAAAGATAAAAACCTCTTAACATTAGATTTATAGCATTTAACGAAATGATTGATAGTTTTAATAAGAAGATTAGCAAAGAGGCGAATAAAAAACCATTAAAAATTCCTAAAGCAATAAAAAACATTCTATCTGATTATGATTGGCCTGGTAACATAAGGGAATTAGAAAATTTTATTCATAGGTTGGTAATTATGAATGATAAAGTGGTAGAAATTGACGATTTACCCGATTATATGAAGGTTTCTGCTCCTACTACACCCGATTCTAAATTAATATCCTTGGCTGAAATGGAATTAATTTATATCAAAAAAGTATTATTATCTACTAATAATAATAAAACTAAAGCTGCCGAAATTTTAGGAATTGATCGTAAAACTTTGCGTGAAAAACTCAAAGAATAAACCGATACATTTCTCCTCATGCGGGTAATTATTACCCGATTATTACTTGGTTTTTTTCTATTGAAAATTCAAGGTAATTTATCATGCCAAAAATTTAATATTTCATAATCAGTTGATTAAGCTGTATTATAGCTTTTTTTGATTTACATTTTTTTTGCTTGGCATAGCAATTGAATAAGGTAAATCAAAATATCAGTAAAATGAATACAAACACAATCACCTTAGAAAAAAAATCATCACTCTGTCAAAATTGTGATTTTTCTGGTTCTTGCATTCATGAATTAACCTCACAAGAGCCAATTTCATTTTGTGATGAATATTCTATATCAAGACCCAAAGAAAATAAAACTCACTCTATAAGTAAACCTGAAAACATAAAATATGAAGGGCTCTGCTCAACCTGTGATTTTAGAAAAGATTGCACATTCAGGAGTGAGAATCCTATTATTATTAACTGTGAACATTATCAATAAAAAAAACAACAAAAATGGAAGTAGTAACAATACAAAAAAAAGAAAAAAAAGCTGGCATGTACGAAAATGTAATGAAGCAATTCAATACAGCTGCCGATAAAATTGATTTACAGAAAGGAATAAGAAAAATCCTTTCGGCAACTAATAACGAGATAGTTGTACATTTTCCAGTAAAACTGGATAATGGTGAGGTTGAAGTATTTACAGGGTATAGAGTACAGCACAACAATGCTTTAGGGCCTTACAAAGGTGGATTAAGATTCCATCCAACTGTAGATATTGATGCTGCAAAAGCATTAGCAATTTGGATGACCTGGAAATCTGCTCTGGCAGGACTTCCTTATGGAGGTGGAAAAGGAGGGATTCAAATAGATCCAAGTAAATATTCAAAAAATGAATTAGAAAGAATCACAAGAAGATTTACTTATGCTTTGGGTGATAATATTGGTCCGGACTTAGATATCCCCGCACCAGATGTGAATACAAACTCACAAATAATGGCTTGGATTTCTGATACTTATGTATCTACAAAAGCTCCCGCAGATAGACAAATAAACTTGCATGTAGTTACGGGGAAACCAGTTGGTTCTGGAGGATTGGAAGGAAGAGATAGAGCAACAGGATTTGGAGTAATAGCTACTGTGAAAGCTTGGGCAAAGTTGAAGAAAAAAGACTTAAACGGTAAAAAATACATTGTACAAGGTTTTGGAAATGTAGGATACTGGGCTTCACATTTTATGAACAAAGAAGGAGGAATCCTCATAGGAGTTCAAGACGCAAGTGGAACAATTTATAATCCAAATGGAATTGATCCTGAAAAACTGAATGACCACTGCCAAGCAAATAATGGAAATGTAGCTGGATTTGCAAACTCAGAAGAATACGACAATGCTTCGTTCTTTGGAATTGATTGCGATATTGCTATACCAGCAGCATTGGGTAACCAAATTACATTAGCAAATGCTGATAGTATTAAAGCAAAACTAATAGCAGAGGGTGCAAATGGACCCACAGATGTGGCTGCTGAAAAAGTTTTACTTGAAAGAGGAATAGAAATTATACCTGATATTCTATGTAACTCTGGAGGAGTTATTGGAAGTTACTATGAATGGCTACAAAACAAAAGAGCAGAAAACTGGAAAATAGAACATGTACTTTCTATGATTGAAGACAAAATTGAAATCGCTTTCAACAAAACAATAGACAGTGCAAATGAATTTGATACAGACTGGAGAACAGCCGCACTGGGTGTTGCACTTAAAAGACTGGAACAGACTTATATCGAAAGAGGAGTATTCCCATAAATAATAGTTAAACAATGGAGGTTGAATTTCAACCTCTATTGATTTAAATACACTAAATAAAACTAAACATGAAAAAGGTAGGATTATTAAGAGATAATAAGAAAAGTAAAATAGCGGTTCTTTCTCCTGAAAACATAAAACAACTAATAGATAAAGCTGATTTTTATGTAGAAACTAAAGCAGGAAAAGAGGCTGGATATAGTGATAAAGACTATGAAGCTGCAGGAGCAAAAATAGTAGATTCAAGACAAGGAGTAATCGATGTAGCAGAAGTGCTTTTAACTTACAGTACATCACTAGATGCTGACACAATTAGTAGTTCCAAAACTTTTATTGGAGCTTATGATGTGCTGGGTGATTTCGGTACTTTAATCCCTTTCCAAAAGATAGGTGTTAACCTTTACAGTCTAAATTTACTGCCAAGAACAACGATAGCACAGTCTATGGATGTTTTGTCTTCTGCGGCTTCTATTTTAGGCTACAAAGCTGTGCTTAAAGCTGCATCTCTTAGTACTTCTACAATTCCTATGATAACTGGAGCTGGTGGCACATTGCGACCAGCAAAAGTTTTGGTACTTGGTGCTGGAGTAGCCGGTTTACAAGCTATTGCTACCGCAAAAAGATTAGGTGCAGTGGTAAGAGCTTTTGATGTGAGAGCTGTTGCAAAAACTGATGTAGAGAGCTTGGGTGCCCAATTTGTGGACATTGAAGGAGCAAAAGACAGCTCCTCTGCGGGAGGATATGCAGTAGAACAATCAAAGGAATACCAGAATAAAGTAGAACAAATATTATACAAAGAATGCATTGAAGCAGATATGATAATTTGTACCGCAAGAATTCCTGGAAAAAAAGCACCCCTTTTAGTGAGTGAAAACGCATTATTAAATATGAAATCTGGTTCTGTTATTGTGGATTTAGCAGCAGATTCAGGTGGGAATTGTGCTTGGAGTACGCTTGGAAAAACAATAGTTACAGACAATAACATTACAATTGTTGGTGACACCAATTTATTAGCAAAAAGCTCAAAAGCTGCTTCCTTTTTATTAGGAAATAACTTTACTTCTTACTTAAAACATTTCTTAGCAAACTCAGAAAATGAAGAAGACGAAATAATTAATGCAACAAGAGTTATTACTGATGGACAGGTTACTAACGAAAGAATTATATCAGAAATTGATGATATATAAATAAAGAATTATGACTCAATATTTTATCTCAAATATAGACGGGATATACGTTCTTGTCTTTAGCCTTCTTATTGGAATAGAAGTAATTAAGAATATCCCCGCCATATTACACACTCCATTAATGTCAGGAGCTAATGCTATAAGTGGCGTTATACTAATTGGTGCAATTATACAAGTATTGTCCGTTCCTTCAGATTCTTATTTAGAAATGGGGTTGGCAACTCTTGCAATTATAATGGCAACTATAAACATAGCAGGTGGATTTTTTGTAACCCACAGAATGTTATCCATGTTCTCATCCAATAAAAAAACTAAAAAATAATGGATTTAATTATACAAATCGCTTATCTATTGGCAGCCGTAGGTTTTATTCTTGGATTAAAATTTATGGGAAACCCAGCCAAAGCAAAAACTGGAAACTACCTTGCAGCATTGGGAATGGTAATAGCCGTAGTGGCAACAACTATTCTAATCACAAGTAATTCGCCTAAGATAGTCAATGTAATTTTCCTGATTTCTGGATTAACATTAGGAACTGTTATTGGAAGAATAATGGCTTATAAAGTAGAAATGACAGGAATGCCACAATTGGTTTCACTGTTCAATGCATTGGGTGGAGCAAGTGCAGTTGTTATAAGTATAAATGAAGTAATTATAACGCCAGAACTAACAGTTCTTACTTCTTTAGTTTTAGCACTTGGTGCAATATTGGGAGGAATTTCTTTCACAGGAAGTGTTGTTGCCTATTTCAAACTGGACAATAAATTGAAATTCAGAAATCAAAACTTAATGCTTCGTTTATCCAGAACTTTATTGCTAATTATCATAGCGGGAAGTACTACTTTTTTCTTGATTCCAAGTATAGGATTATCATTCATGGCTTTTCTTCTCATTATTTCGGTAGTAGCATTAGTTTACGGAATCACTTTTACACTTCCAATTGGTGGAGCAGACATGCCTGTTTTGGTTTCTTTTTTGAATGCCATTACAGGAATTGCAACAGCTTTTTCAGGAATAGCATTCGATAGCCCAATAATGTTGGTAGGTGGAATATTAGTGGGAGCAACAGGAATTTTCCTTACTATGCAAATGTGCACCGCTATGAACCGTTCGCTAATGACTGTGCTTGCGGGAAAAATGAAAAAAGGAGGATACACGCAAGATGGCGACCAAAGAGAAATAGAAGTACAACCTATTACTTCAATAGAAACAGCTTCGGTTTTGGCTTTTTCTAAAAAAGTGGCTATTATACCAGGATATGGAATGGCTGTGGCTCAAGCACAACAAGCTTGTTTTGAGTTGCAAAAAAACCTACTAAACAAAGGTGCAGAAGTAACTTACATTATACACCCAGTGGCTGGTAGAATGCCAGGACACATGAATGTACTACTTGCCGAAGCAAACATAGATTACGACTATATAAAAGACATGGACGACATGAATGACTCTATGGAACAATTTGATGCCGCAATAATCATTGGTGCCAATGATGTAGTAAATCCTGCAGCAGAAAATGATGAAAACAGTGTAATTTACGGAATGCCAATAATAAAAGCTTATCAAGCAAAACAAGTAATTGTTATGAAAAGAGGAATGTCTGCTGGATATTCTGGAGCTCAAAATCCATTATTTGAAAAAAGTAATTGCAAACTATTGTTTGGAGATGCGAAAGATAGTTTGGTACAAATTGTTGATGAACTTAAAAAAATATAACTTGGAAACTAAAATTAAACCAAAACCAATCATATTAACTTTAGAAGAAAAGGACATTTATGTAGATCTTATTCAAAAGTCAAATTCAGTAGATCCTGTAATCAGAAGAGGGTACTATAGATTCTTGAATGAATTGAATTCAGCAACTTATGTGATAGAAGAAGAATTGTCCAATAAAGTGGCAAGAATTGGAAGTGTGGTTTCCATTGAAACTGCTTTCGGCAGAAAGGATTTATTAGAACTTGTAATGCCAGAATATGGAGATCTCAGTAAAAATAAACTTTCTATTATGTCACCCTTAGGCATTTCTCTTTTGGGATACGAAGAAGGCGATACAATACTTTGGGAAATATTAAAAGGAGATGATGTAATTACTCTAATAAAGGTTGATAATCTAAGTAAAGAAACCAATACTAAAAAGACAACAAAAAGTCATCAATAGAATTGTTTAAAGCTTGAAAAAAACAAATAAAATCTTTAAATTTAGTATAAATAACAAAAACAATAAAAACATGAATTACACAGAGAATTTTGAAGGAATTAAGATTGATGTTCAGGCAGTGGATGTGCCAGTGGGTGTAACTTTACAAAACGAAATTAGAGCCCTAATTTCAAGGCTAAAAAAACACGCTCGTAAAATTGATTTTGTGGATGTGTATTTAACTCACAAAGAAGGAAAATCTACTGAATCTAAAAAGGTAGGAATAAGATTTGGAATACCTGGAAACGATCCTTACGCTTCTGAGCAAGGAGAAGATTGGATGAAACTAATGAAAAATGTAGAGGAAAAACTAAGAAAGCAATTAGTGAAAATAAAAGAAATGCAACATTAATTGTAATTAAACGAAAAATCCAAACCAATTTATTAATAACTAAAACAATATAAAAAGAAAAAAAATCATGAAAAACGTAGTAGGAATAGATAAGAAAAAAGCAAATGAGATCTTTGACATGGTTGCGAAATTTGCTGGTTATGGTTTTAACAAAT
>JBMYYT010000153.1:0-6089 GCA_049609665.1 Flavobacteriales bacterium
GTACTTTTAGAGCTTCGGTTCAAACAATTTTGTATGAATTACCTCCAATTTACTAATGATACCGATACTCGGGATGCTCAAAGTTTTAAAAATATAGAGCATTTTAGCTCTTATTTAGGGTATGACCCATCAATTTGGATGATTAAAATAACTGATAAATTCTACAAATATTGGAAAATTGGAAAACATTGGTTAATTATGCTTCGTAATTTAATTACGCAAAACTTTGATTATAAGGCAATTAATATATTTGGTACAGGATAACAAAATCTTTGCCACTCACTAATGCAAAAAAATATATGTTTTTAATAAATAAACGATTTTTTTTGAAAAAGAATGAAAAGACCTCAAAAATTAAACAATCATAAGATGATTAAGCGCTTTTTTGCCTTTAAAAGAGAGAATCATTTATTAAAAGGCTATTCCTAATTTTCAATTTTCAATTAATTATGCATATTCCTAAAATTTATCATGGATTTCGAGAATACTGGTATAAGAATCAATTGGTATTGTGTAATTTATATGAATCACATCAATACTCATTTATTCCAAACTTACTTCCTGAACAGGCAATACATCTTTCTACTCAACAAGTTTTTGGGATTTTACAAAAACGTTTAGGAAAAAAATTACATGAGGCATTAGAATTTAGATACACTATTGATAGTCCTATTAAAGAACAAAAAAATGGGAATTGGTTGAAGGTCACTAATATGGTAGGAATAAATGTTCGTACCATTGGTAATTTTTGGAATATTATAAAATATGTTTTGACAATTCCCGATAGTCAGCAATCCATTCATATTTTGCCGATTTGGGAACCTGGTGTTGTGTCAAGTTTATATGGTATTAGTAGTTGGAATATTAATCCTGAATTTTATAGTTATGAACTGCAAAAAGTACTTCCTCAATTAGATACAGTTGAAAAACAACTGAAGGTTGTGATTAACTTACTTCATGCTATGGGAAAATCTGTGGGTATGGATGTCATACCTCATACTGATCGTTACTCGGAAATTGTAATTAGTAATCCACATCATTTTGAATGGCTTCAACGAGAGAATATGGAAATAGTGGATTATCAATCAAATTTGCATGAACAGATTCAAACAACTATTTTGAATTTTGTCAAAATGTTTGGAAGTGCTATAAATCAAGATTATCCAAGGGATTTGAATGCCTTCTTTTATCAATTTCCAGAAGAAGATCGAAACTTGATATTGTTTGGAATGCCAAATGATTTGGAAGGACGAACAAAACGACGGAATCAAATTATTACTTACTTATACAGTTACGGTTATGAATCTGTACCTGCAACAATGGCACCACCTTATCGAGGTTTAGTAGTTGATACCAATGAAGAGGCAAAAATAATTGATGATGATGGACGCATTTGGCGAGATTATAAAATTGCAGCACCAGAACCAATGTCCAGAGTTTTTGGGCCGTTGACTCGTTTCAAATTATATGCTCGATTAGAAAATAACGAAAACTGGAAAATTGATTTTGATGAACCGAGAATTGACACCTGGAAATATGTTTGTCAAAAATACTATGAAATTCAAGCAGAATATAACTTTGATTTCATGCGAGGAGATATGTCTCATGTTCAAATGCGTTCAAATGGTGTTCTTAAAAAACCTACATTATACTATGATATTTTGCAATCTATCAAAAATCATGTTCAAAAAACAAAACCTTACTTTGGTTATTTTGCAGAAACATTTTTAGCTCCTACAGGGGCAATGGCTTATGGAGATGAAGTTGATCACCTTGAAATTTCGGAAGCAAATACAACTTTAGGTGATTTACAATCACTTCCAGTTGGAACACCTGAATTTTTGCAACGTTTTCGTCATTACCTTGATATTTTAAATACTCGAAATTTTGCTCCGAATTTTACCATGATGACAGCAGATAAAGATGATCCTCGTTTTGATAAATTTTACCTAAAAGGAAATGTTGCTCGTTTTTTCATTGGATTATTTTTGGGAGATATGCCAAGTTATATGGGATTGGGGTTTGAATGCCGAGATATTCATTATCAACCTGCACCAAATGAACACTATACTAAGTTATACGTTTTTCAAATTGATAAAGGGGGAAAAAGAACAAAAGGAGCATATCAATGGGGAAAAAATGGTGGTTTGTATCATCAAATTACTAAATTGAAATTTTATGGAGAAAAAATAGTTCCCATAATTAATGGTCGATTAACACAATGGCTTTTGTCGCCTGATGCAACAGGTTATAATAAAGTTATTGCTTGGACACAAATCAGAAACCCCCAATATGTATTTATAGTGAATTTGGATGATGATAAAGGTTTGGAAAACCTTAAACTTCCAAAAATTAAAAATATAGAAACGGGACAATTAGCATTTGATTTTTCTACAAATTCAAATGCTTCAAAAGTAGATTTAATATTTAATGGAATTAACTGGCAAGTTGGAAAATTAAGAAAAGGAGAATGTAAAGTTTATAAATTTACTTGACGTTAAATTATATTAATAGCTCATTAACAGTTATTTAACTGTAATAAATTTGAGTTTAAATTAAAATATATTATGATGAATAAGAACTATTTATTTGTTGCTCTACTTTTATTTACTCAACTTTTTATAGCAGAAATAAAGGCATTTTCTACTGAAATAGATACCTCTAAAAAGTTTTACTGTAATGCTGTTTTGCTTAAAAATAAGCCTTTTAGAAGTGTATTATCTCCGATCACAACAGGAAAAGTAAGTGTAGTATATGGTGATCCTGATGGAATGAAAAGAGAAAAAATACCTTTTTATATTCGATTAGAAAGAAATGGACAAACAGTTTCAAGTTTGGAATATGCAAGAAAGCAATTCTATGATTTTGAGATTAGCCAAATGCTGAAATATGCAAAAAAAAATGATCGACTAATTATCACACCTGTGAATAAAGAGGATTGGAGAGCGAAACGAGTTATAAAAATTGACAGTTTTTTGAGCGAATTGAATGGCTGTTAAGTAAAGTAAAAACTACTTTTGAGTGAAGATTTTAACTAAAAATGCCCTTCTTGTCAATAGAAAAAGATAGAAACATAATTTGATATTATCAATTGATTTCAAAGAGTGCTTATTCTATAATCATTTATCATAAATAATAAAAAGGTTATATTCTGGGAAAAGAAGGAATTAATTCTGTTGGAGGAAAGTTATCCTTGAAATTTGACACATAAACTTTTAAGAGAATATCAAATGAAGATAGATTTAGGACATTTCTGTATTAGAACTTATAAAAAGAGCGATGCAAAATCCTTAGCGAAATATGCTAATAATATTAAGGTTTGGAGAAATATTCAAGACCGATTTCCTCATCCTTATACGATTGTTGATGCAGAATGGTGGATAAAAGAAGTGATGAAAGAGTCTCCAAAAGTTAATTTTGCAATTGCTATTGATGAAAAAGTAGTTGGAGGTATTGGTTTTAGTACAAAAAACGATGTTTATCGAAAAACACTAGAAATTGGCTATTGGTTAGGAGAAGGATATTGGGGAAAAGGAATAATGACACAAGCAGTTAAGGCAATAATTAATTATGGATTTGAAAATTTTGAGGTAGTGAGAATAGAAGCAAAGGTATTTAATTGGAATGAAGGCTCAATGCGTGTTTTGGAAAAAGCAGGATTTGAGAAAGAAGCTGTTTTAAAGAATAGATTTATTAAACAAGGTAAAATAGGAGATGAACACATTTATGCGATTTTTAAAGAAGAAGAGATTTGAGAATTGATAGAAAAATTTAATAATAAGCCTTAATGTATTTTAGTATTATTTTATTTCAAAATGAATGATTTTACAATATAAAAGACTTATTATAATGACTTATTATAAAAGGACATTAAAAATTATCAATCCTCCACTTATATCATGAAATCTTGTTACGCTTTCCGTTTTTCTGTTACCACGCCAAATCCTCGACTTGTACTTTTTCCAATTCCAATATAATTTGGTAAAAAAACATTGCTCTTAAAACTAAGACTAAAGGTCATTTGACGAGTTTTCTTTGAGCGAATAGAACGAATGCGATCCAAAGACGTAATTTTTACTTTTACTCGTTCTTTGATTCTCCAATCTACACCACTTGCAAAATTAATGATGTGTGTCGTTAATATTTTTTCCAAAAAAGTAATCCCTTCTTCTTCTGTTTCGAATCCTTTGTAGATTAAGTAATTCCGTTGATTCAAAGCAAGCCAGTTGCGAAGGTAATACTGAAAATCATACGCTTGAACTCGAAGGTCATAAGCATGAACCCGGAGCGTATCAATACCCATTTTATGAAACTTTCCACTAATCGTCATATCCCAATTTGGTTTTGAGAAAAACTTGTGGGCTTCTTCTACTCCATTATTGATGCAAACCAACATTGGCTTGCCCCAATGACGTTTATACTGAATCAAAGGATAGCGGTAAAAATAACCTGATTTCGCATCAGGAGAATTATCATGATTATGAAACCAATCATGTTCAATACCTACTTTTTCCGCCAAAGCTCCCCTAAAAGCAGGAACTTCCTCTGCTCGTATTTCGGTGTCAAAAGAGACTGTTAATATTCTTAATTTCTTACTCAAGGTTAATGACTTTTTTAAAATTTTGATTAGGTCACCAATAGAAAAAGCAAACTAAGAATAGTTTCTTAGAAATAGAAAAATAAGTGGACTTTCTCCACTTTTAATGGCTAAAATATTTTTTGATAAGACTACTTGATGAGAAAGTAAGGAGATGAATAGATAAAATTTTTTCGCTCATTATAAGTCCAAAAATGGCATTTTGACTTTTTGAAATAACACATTTCATTGTAGAATATCTTTCTTTAACAATAACTAAATTTAAATCTCGCTAATTAATTGACCAAGAGACGATTACCTTTCTTCTAATAAAGTAATGATTTTATCTTTCAGACGAGAAATTTCATCTTTTAACTGTATGACTTCTTCATGAAGTGTTGTATTAACAGGCTGAACATTTTCATTAAACATTTCACCTTCTCCTAATAAAAGCCATCGTAAATTAACTTCGGGATAAGATTTTGCAATAACTATTGCTATCTCAACTTTTACATGTTTAACTGAACCTCTCAAAAACTTAGAAAGATTTTGTTTGGAAAACCCTGTCTCATTACAAAACTGACTCTGACTTAGTTTTTTTTGCTGTAAGAGTTGAGGAATTCGATTGGTCAAAGACATTTGAATAAAAAATTATTTATTTTGTGTATTAAATTACACTAGATTATTTTATTTGCGTAATTTCTTATTTAAGGTTGTAGTGTAAATTTAATTTATAGCTAAGAAGTAGCACTAATTTGAAGATGCGTACTACTCCTAAAACTAAATATTATGTTCAACAAATCTAATAATTTGCCTTTAAATAGGCAAACAGACCTTCCCGATCCCTATCGGATATGTCTGAAAAAAAAGAAAGTAGTGGTATTTTTATACCCAAAAGTATCTTTTCTTATCCTTTTTCTAAAAGAGTAATGATTTTATCTTTTAAACGAGAATTTTCCGCTGTCAATTCTAAAAGTATTTTAGGTTCAGCCGATTGCTTGGAAAACATTTCTCCATCACCTAAAAGAAGCCATCGAAGATTTAGTTCTGGAAAGTATTGAGCAACAAGGATAATAAAATCCATTTTAGGTGCTTGAACTGTACCAGTCAAAAAGCCTGAAATGTTTTTTTTATGATAACCCGTTATTCGAGAAAACTCTATTTGAGTTAATCTTTTTTCTTTTAAAAAAAGTTTAAATCTTTCTCTAAGTGTTGTTTTTATTATAGACAAATCCGATAAAAGTGTATTTTTATGTAAGAGTAAAAGACTTAATTCTTGTTTTTGTGTGAAAATGTCCTTTGTATTGTGAAATAATTCTTTTTAACTAAAAAAGGAATAATCACTTGTCATTTTGGTGGAACAAGGTTACAAGGATTATTCCCTACTAAATTTTAGTATGTACAAATCTAATAATTTGCCTTTAAATAGGCAAACAGACGCTCTTTTGTCTGAAAAAAAAGAAAGTAGCAGTATTTTTATACCCAAAAGTGGGTTATCTTATTCTTTTTCTAA
>JBMYYT010000154.1:0-6058 GCA_049609665.1 Flavobacteriales bacterium
GTTTTTCATGTTTCAAGAATTAGATAGACTTAATTGCATCCAATTTCAATCCAAGTTTTTTTGAAATTCCGAAAACCAATAATCCAATTGAAATGCCAAGAATTCCTCCTCCAATAATATCGAGAGGATAGTGGACACCTAAGTAAATTCTGCTATAACTAACCAAACTGGCCCAAAGGAATATTCCAATTCCAATGTATTTTATTCTTTTGGATAAAAAGAAAAACACCATAGTCGCTAAGCCAAAAACATTACTGGCATGTGAGGAAACAAATCCCCATTTACCTCCGCAATGGTCATTTACTATGTGAATTAACCCATCAAATTCAGGGTTGTGGCAAGGGCGTGGTCTTTGGAATACATTCTTGAAAGCTTCCACCGAGAGCGTATTGGCTAAGCCAAAAGTGATTATGATTAACAAAGTAAGAATTGCAGCTTTTTTTAATCCATAATGGCGGTAGAGTAAATAAACTAGGAAGCCATAAAAAGGAACCCAAAAATATTTGTCACTCACCCAATACATCACAGTATC
Organism: Flavobacteriales bacterium; assembly: GCA_049609665.1. Taxonomy (GTDB): domain Bacteria; phylum Bacteroidota; class Bacteroidia; order Flavobacteriales_D; family CAJJDF01; genus CAJJDF01. The sequence goes on from JBMYYT010000154.1 coordinate 533, forward strand.
AAAAAAGGAATTGTGCAATCCATTAAGAAAAATGAATATTTCTGAATCCAGATTTAAGAGAAACTCAAGCATAGTGAAATTGTATTAATGTTCCACAGGAGGTTTGCATGGGTCTGGTTCTTTGAATGTAAAAGAAAGGGTCATGCCTCCATAAAAGTAAAAATCTCTTTGGGTAGAGTTACCCCGGTTATGACCTATATTTCTGTCACCAACTTGCTTATAACTTCTGTCAGCTAAAATTGGAGAAAGAATCCCAGCCTCAGTTGCCAATACATCAGGACTTACGTATTGTTTACTCACATCATCTAAATAATCAGTAAATAAAATACGAACTCCATATTCAATAGAGAAAGTCCATTTTTTATTCAAGTTCTTTTTGTATCCAAATCCAACTGGCAACGCAATTTGATTGAGTTTGTAATAACCATCAGTATTTACACTAGTGTTCTGACCTTCGGTTCCAAGAGCCTGCAAGTCATACCATTTATCGTTATATAATCCTTTTGGTCTGAAATTGTACCCAGCAATACCAAAGAATAAATAAGGAGTTTCGCTTAATTTTCTGATTTGACCTGGACGATACTTCATAAAATTAACTTCCATTATCGCTGCCAGTTCTAAGATAGGAGTTCTGAAATTCAAATCTCTATTCTGCATCCAAGGATCGTCATTTTGATGGTCGTAGGCTTCAATCATTCCATACATGAATTGCAGGCGATATGCATATCGGAAATTTCTGTCATTTCTTTTGTACATAAATCCTATCGCTGGATTTGTGTTTTGGTCAAAATGCTTATTGGGGTTAATGTCACCAATATAATATGTCCCTCCAGCAAAAATACTAAACTCCTCTGATTGAGAAAATGAAGATATAAATCCTAAAACTGTTATGAATATAATCAGTGTTTTTTTCATTGTAGGGTAATACGTCTATTTTATTTGACTTATTGTTATGGTAATCCTTTTAATTCCGTGCAAAGATAGCATTATATTGATTAAAATGCAGATTGGATTTTGGCAAATTATAGTGTTGTGTTATTTGTCTTTTATTAATTTCAGAGCCTCTCTTTTTGATAAATTACTCAATTCAGTATTGTTAACAAAATCAATTACCCAACTTGGATTAGTTCGAGTGTATTCTCTTAATATCCAGCCAATGGCTTTGTTTATAAAGAACTCATTAGAACCTAAAAGTGGATGAATGAAACTTTTTAATAAATTCGTATCAATTTCATTCTTGTATTTCAGCTGGAAAATCAAACAAGTTCTTTGCAACCACATATTTCCAGACTTCATCCATTTATCAGTAATTGGAATAATTTGTTCAGGATATGCTTTGAAATACCCACCAACTAAGTTTGTAGCTATAAGGTCAACCGTATCCCACCATGATTTGTTTGCGATCATTAATTCAAAAAGGGATATGTCTTGCTTTTCAAGTTGTTTAATGTATTTTCTGTTCAGGTCAATGGCAAAGTATTGAAATTCTCGCTGAGGCTTATCCCATAGTTCTTTCATGATTTTTGTCAATTCAGCTTTGGAAGGCATATTTTCTTTTAACAAGAAAGGTTTCTGGACCTCTTTTCGGACAGGTGTTGGCAACCCAAATAGCTCAAATTGATCTTTGAGGTATGCCATTTGTTTCTTTGCAATATGAGTATTGGCTTTTTCTTTAAAATCCAATTCAAGCTGTGACACATAATCCATCATGACTTATAGGCTTCAATTTTAATTTCTTTATTACAGAAAAATGATTCATCTTTTTGGTCGTTGGAAGCTACAATTACAATTCGGTTTTCAGTATGGCTTCCAATCAAATTCTGATACCATTTAATGGCATTTTTATCAAGATTAGAAGTAGGTTCGTCCAACAATAGTATGCTTGTGTCCATCAAAATAGAAAGTCCTAATTTAACTCGCTGTTTCATTCCAGACGAAAAATTCTTTATAGGTTTGTTTGAAGCATGTTGGAGCTCGATTATCTCAAGAAATTCTCGATAATCAATATTGTTTTTCAAAGGTTTTAGCTTAGCGACAAAAGAAACCAATTCTTGGATAGTATATTCTTCAAAAACAGCAATGTAAGGCGCTGAATATGCTACATCCTTGTAAATTTGAGAAACTGGTATTAGGTCTTTTGAATCACTTTGGTGATAAGCGATTATGCCTTCTGATTGAGTTTGAAAACCTGATATTAATTTAAGGAATGTTGATTTTCCAGATCCATTACCTCCTGAAACAACATAGGAGTCTGCAGTGGTTAATTCTAAATCAATTCCTCTAAAAATCCACTCTCTGTTGTATTTTTTGCCCGTATTTTCGAGTGAGATTTTCATTTTTAATTTTAATTAAACCCTCTCATAATTCCTTTAGTTTCATTGTTGATGAAACTCAATATATCCTCTTTTTCTTGCGAGTTAGGAAGTTCCAAATCTGCAATTTTAAGGGCTTGAGTCATGTTTTTGTTTTGCACATAAACCACTCTATATACATCTTCAATGTTTGTTATTTGCTCGTTAGAATACCCTCTTCGCCTAAGTCCAATGGAATTAACTCCTACATAAGAAATTGGTTCTCTTGCAGCTTTTACAAATGGAGGAACACTTTTTCTTACCATACTTCCGCCAGCAACAAATGCATGCTTTCCAATTCTTGTGAATTGCTGCACACCAACCATCCCTTCGATAATGGCCCAGTCTCCGATGTTAACATGACCTGCAATATTTACAGAGTTTGCAACTACGCAATTATCTCCCATTATGGTATCGTGACCAAAATGTGTGTACGCCATAATCAAACAATTATCGCCAATCTTAGTAGTCATTTTGTCCACGGTTCCTCTGTTAATGGTTACGCACTCTCTAATAGTAGTATTGTTTCCAATTTCAACAGTGGTATCCTCTCCAGCAAATTTCAAATCTTGAGGAATAGCTGAAATAACTGCTCCAGGAAATATTTTGCAATTTTTTCCTATTCGCGCTCCGCTCATTATTACAGCTCCTGGTCCAATCCAAGTGCCACTTCCAATTTCTACATTGTCACCAATTGTAGCAAAAGGCTCAATGATTGCATCTTCTGCAATTTTTGCGTTTGGATGTATATTTGCTTGAGGATTACTCATAGGTTATATGTTTTTTTCTTTAACAACTTGTGCCAGCATTTCTGCTTCTGAAACAATTTCTCCATTCACATAGGCTTTCCCTTTCATGTTTACTAACCCTCTTCTAATAGGGCTCATTAACTCAAGTTCAAATACTAATGTGTCACCAGGAATGACTTTTTTCTTGTACCGAACATTATCGATTTTAAGAAAATAGGTGCTGTAATTTTCTGGATCCTCAACTTTGCTCAATGCAAAAACACCTCCAGTTTGAGCCATAGCTTCAATTTGAAGAACTCCAGGCATAACTGGGTTTCCTGGGAAATGTCCAGTAAAAAAGGGCTCGTTAAGAGTTACGTTTTTGACACCGACAATACTATTTTCTTTAATTTCCATCACTTTATCAATCAATAAGAAAGGATACCTGTGTGGTATTAATTCCGAAATTTGATTTATATCGTAAAGAGGTTCTTTTGTAACGTCAAAATGTTTTGTTTTGCTTTTTCTTTCCTCGGTGAGGATGGCTTTTAGTTTTTTACCAAACTCAGTATTTCCATAATGACCTGGACGAGCACTTAAAATATGTCCTTTTATTCTTTTTCCTACTAAAGCTAAATCACCAACAATATCAAGTAGTTTATGTCTTGCGGGTTCATTTTGGAATTTCAGTTTTGTTGTATTCAAAACTCCAATTCCCTCAATTTTCACTTCTAAATCTTCCTTCCCAAGTAGTTTTCTAAGTTTGTCGATTTCATCTTGAGCTATGTTTTCTCTTTCTACGAGAACAATTGCGTTGTCTAAATCTCCACCTTTTATCAATCCGTTCGAAGCTAAATATTCAAGCTCTCTTAGGAAAACAAATGTTCTACATGGTGCTATATCAGTTTTGAAATCATCCAACTTGAGCATAGAGGCATGCTGAGTTCCAAGAACTGGTGATTTATAATCAACCATCACCGTAATTCTATAATCCCGATCTGGAACTGCTAAAAATTCAATTTCTTTTTCAGCAATTTCAAATTTGATAGTGTCTTTGATAACAAAATAATCTCTGTCAGCTTCTTGGTCTTCAATTCCTGTTTTTTCAATTGCTTCTAAAAAAAGCTCAGAACTTCCATTCATGATTGGAACCTCTGGTCCATCTACTTGAATAAGAGCGTTATCAATACCTGAAGCATAAATTGCTGCTAAAACGTGCTCAGTGGTATGAATTTTTCCGCCATTTTGTTCTAAAGTTGTTCCTCTTTGAGTTTCCGTAACTCGTGAAACATCTGCGTCAATTATTGGTTGACCTTCTAAATCTGTTCTTTGGAATTTATATCCATGATTTACAGGTGCTGGTAAAATGGAAAGCGATGTTTTGTTTCCAGTATGTAAGCCAATTCCGGTTAAAGTAACCGCATTTTTAATAGTTTTTTGCTTGTCACTCATGTCTCAATATTTATTTTGATACTATTTTTTCCAGAGCATTAACCTGTCTTTTAAGATCAGGAAGCCCTCTGAATACAATATAAGATCTTTTGAAATCTCCGATTGGTAATGCGGGTGATCCTTGAACAATAGCCCCTTTTTCTTCTATAGCATGACCAATTCCAGATTGTGCTGCAATTTTTACTTCGTCAGCAATTTTGATATGTCCAATAATTCCTACTTGTCCACCAATCATGCAGTTTTTTCCAATTTTAGTAGAGCCAGCAATTCCAGTTTGTGCAGCTATTACAGTATTTTCTCCTATTTCTACATTATGTGCTACTTGAATCAAGTTGTCCAATTTCACTCCTTTTCTAATTATCGTAGAACCCAATGTTGCTCTATCTATTGTGGTGTTGGCACCAACTTCCACGTGATCTTCTAAAATGGCATTTCCAATTTGAGGAACTTTTGCATAATTACCCTCGCTATTCGGAACGAATCCAAATCCATCACCACCTAAAATCACTCCAGAATGAAGAGTACATGAATTTCCGATAAGGCAATCAGAATAGACTCTGACTCCTGCAAATAACATCGATTTTTCACCTATAATTACGTTGTCACCAACATAAGAATTTGGATAAATTTGAACATTGTCACCAATAGTTACATTGTCACCAATAGTCACATTTGCTCCGATAAATACATCATTTCCTAATTTTGCTGAGTCGGAAATATAACTTGTTGTGTGAATCCCTGACTTTTTTCTTTTCACCTCGTTATACATTTCCAGCAACTTGGCAAAAGCCGCTTGCGCACTTTCTACTTTGATGAGTGTGCAGGTTGAAGGAATTGGTTTAGAGGGTTCAAATTTATTGTCGGTAATCACAACAGAGGCACCTGTTGAGTAAATATACTCTTCGTATTTTAAATTAGATAAAAATGATAAAGTGCCTGTGCTTCCTTCTTCAATTTTTGATAAATTATTGACTGAGATGTTTTCATCTCCAATA
>JBMYYT010000155.1:0-5977 GCA_049609665.1 Flavobacteriales bacterium
TGTTGCTCCCACATTTGGTAAACTATTAACTTGGATAGTTACAGAATCTTTATTTGAACATCCCGATGAATTTAATCCGGTTACTATATACTTGATAGTAGATGTAGGACTAACTGAACTTCCATTGGTTACTCCATAATTCCAAGAATAACTTACTGCATTCCCTGAAGCTGAAAGAACAGTTGAACCTCCAATACAAATACTATTGTTTGAAGCATTAGCCGTAACAATGGGTTTAACATTTACTACCACTAACACAGTGTCTTTTCCTACACATCCGTTGGCGTCTGTTCCCGTTACAATGTAATTTTTGTTAGTAGTTACAATAAAAGGAACTCCATTTGTAATTCCATTATTCCATGAATAAGTTGATGCTCCACTTGCATTTAAAGCTATAGAAGAATTGTTACACACTAATTGATCCGATCCCCCATTCACATTGGGTAATTGATTCACATTGATAGTAGCTTGAGCCGTATTACTACATCCATTGGCATCTGTTCCTGTTACTTCATACGTGGTTGTTAATGAAGGGGAAAAAGAAACTCCATTGGTCACTCCATTGTCCCAAGAATAGGAAGAAGCTCCAGTTCCAGTTAGGATTGTTGAACCTCCAATACAAAAATTATTATTGGAAGCAGAAGATCCAACACTTGGTAAACTATTGACTTGAACAGTAACCGAATCTTTATTTTCACATCCTGAAGAATTAATCCCAGTTAATACATACTTAATTGTTGAACTTGGTTTTACATAACTACCATTTGAGACTCCATAATTCCAGGTGTAAGTTGCGGCAGTTCCTGAGGCAGATAATAATGTTGAATCACCTAAACAAATACTATTCTTAGAAGTATTAGCAATAACCGAAGGTTTTGAACTTACTCCTACAGCAACTGTATCTTTTCCAACACATCCGTTAGCATCTGTTCCTGAAACAATGTAGGATTTATTATTATTTACCATAAAAGGAACTCCATTTGTAATTCCGTTGTTCCATGCATATGTTAATGCCCCATTTCCAGTTAAAGTTATGGAAGAATTATTACAAACCAATGTATCCTCTCCCCCATACACATTAGGTAATTGATTGACCGCAATAACTGCTTGTGCAGTATTCTTACAACCATTTATGTCTGTTCCTGTAACTTCATAAATTGAACTAACTGCTGGAGAGAATGAAACTCCATCAGACACTCCATTATTCCAAGAATATGTGGTAGCACCAGTTCCAGAAAGAACAGTTGAGCCACCTACACAAAAATTATTATTAGAAATGGTTGTTCCTACAATTGGTAAAGTATTTACCTGAATCGTCACAGAATCTTTTGAAAAACAACCCGTAGTATTTGATCCAGTAACAATATACTTGATAGTAGAAGAAGGCTTAGCATAACTGCCATTTGTAACACCATAATTCCAGCTATAATTAGCTGCTGAACCAGTGGCCGAAAGTAAAGTAGAGTCTCCCAGACATAACGTGTTTTTAGAAGAATTGGCTGATACGGATGGATTTGTATTAACAGTTACAACTGTTGTATCCGTATTAGTACAACCGTTAACGTCTGTTCCGGTTACCACATAAGTTTTAGAAGTTACTGGTACAAATGAAACACCATTTACTACTTCATTATCCCATGAATAATTAGCAGCTCCAGCTCCAGAAAGTATTACTCCTTCTCCATCACAAATAGATTTATCTGTTCCTGCACTCACTGTTGGGTTAAAATTAATTGAAATCATTACCTCAGCAGAATCAGAACATCCGTTTGCATCGGTACCGATAACTTTATAAGAAGAATTTGAAGCAGGTGAAAATGACATTCCATTACTAACTCCATTATTCCATGAATAAGACAATGCCCCATTCCCTGAAAGAGAAATAGAAGCTCCTTCGCAGATTGATGTATCGGGTAAATTAATAGAAACAGATGGATTTGAATTTACTGTAATAGCAAGAAGGCTATTGGTACTTGAACCACAAGCATTATTGGCTTTTACCTGAATAGTTCCACCACTTGCTCCTGCAACTACTTGGATTGAATTAGTTGTACTTGTTCCAATCCAACCACTTGGTAATGTCCAAGTATAATCAGATGCATCAGAAACAGATGCGATAGAATAAGTTTCAATTTCTCCCTCACATAAAGCAGTTTTTCCATTAATTGTTAAGGGTTGACCCGGTAAACTATTCACTTCTATAATAATTTTATTACTTAAAGCTTTGAAACCAGAGTTACACAAACCATTAGAAGTTACCTCAACCGAAACTGTATCGTTATCCGCTAAAGTTGTGGTTGTGAAAGTAGAAGAATTTGTTCCTGCATTTATTCCATTTACTTTCCATTGATAAGTTGGACTTGTACCCGCATCCACATCAGTTGCTGTAAAAGTTACTGAAGTTCCACTACAAATTGCTCCACTATTTGAAGAAGTAATGGATACAGTGGGCGAATTCGAACTAAGAATAGTTAAAGTAATTGTATTTGATGTGTCTTTTTCATTTGGAACACATAATAAACTTGAAGTCAACTCTACTTTTACCTGATCTCCATTTGATAGACTTGAACTTGTGAATGAATTGCTGTTTGTTCCTACTTGTGTTCCATTTACCAGCCATTGATAAACTGGTGATGAGCCTTTATTAACCCCAGTAGCAGTAAATGTAATAGGAGAACTTGAACAAATATTAGAAGAAGGAGAATGAGTAATTGAGACATCCACAGCAGAGTTTAGTGGAAGTGAAGTGATTAACACTGAATCTTTCACGGTACAAACACCGTTTGAACTTGTTACCACATAATTTGTAGTAGAACTTGGTGTAGCCAATGGATTAGCAATGTTTGCATTGGAAAGTCCTGCTGCAGGTGACCATTGATAAGTTGCCGCACCATTTGCACTTAATTGTACCGAAGAACCATTACAAATTGTGGTATCGTTTGTAAATACTTCAAGATTTGCTGGCAATAAGCTGAACAATGCATCACTAAGGTCAAATTCTGAAGATGTAGCATCTTCTATTCTTATCAAAGCCGAAGGAATATTAAGATTAGCCATGGACCAAACGTAATACTGTGAAGAAGTTGCATATCCAGTTACAATCGGAACCCAGGTAACTCCATTATTACTTGAATAATACAAGTTGTACAATCCTGATGGTGTTGTCTCAAACCATTTTATCGTATCATTTGAACAAGAAATAATATTTTCCCCTCCGTTTGGATACAATATTTTTATTGGCGAAGGATTATTACTAATACTAAAAGTAAATTGACTGATATCTTGTTTACAGCTATTCAAATTATCCGTTACTCTTATTCTACAGCTGTTTGATACGTTATTTGGAACTAACCAAGGATATTTATTGGTAGAAGTAACATAACCAGTTACGATTCCAATCCAAGTTACTCCATTATCAACTGAATATTCCAAGTCATATACATTGGATATTCCATCAGAAGACCACTCAATATTGTAGCTTGTTCCTGTTTGCAATAATCCACCAAAACTGGGTTGTAATAATTGAACAGGTTTTTTAATTGTGAAAGTATTGTCACTTTCATCAAAATAAGCCGGAACTGAAGTTGGGGTTACTTTTATCAAGGCATCAGTAGTAGAAATATTTGGAATTGTCCAATTATAAGTAGCTGGATTTGCATTTGAAGTCCAATTATTAACAATGGTTGTCCAGCTTACTCCATTGTCAATAGAATATTCTATTTTATATTTGTTCCAAGCTGTTGATCTATTGAAAGTAATAGAAGTTACAGTACAACCTCCTCTTAGTGTTGAAACTCCATCGTCCCCATTTGGATTTAATATATCCACAGCTGGTTTAATTGTAAATAAATTATCACTGATGTCATTTCTACTTACATCTGATACTGAACTCACTTTTACTAAACTTCGAGTAGAATTTACATTAGGTAATGACCAATTATGACTTCCATCATTTGATGTATTTGTGGTAATCGGAATCCATGTAAATCCGTTATCTATAGAATAATCGATCCTAACATTTGTATAAAATGTACTTTGATCCCATCTTATGGTTGTCGAATTTCCTGAATACAAGTATTCTCCCCCATTAGGATAAGTTAATTTTGGTGTTTTTGGAAGTATTGTAAAATACTCACTGTAATCTTGTTTACATCCATTATTGTAGTCCTTTACAAATACTCTTTTGTTTGTCCCAGGACTATTAGGCACAGTATATTGTGAAGTATTACCAGTAATATTACTCGCTCCGGAAATATTATAAATGCCAGAAACCGTTGGTTGATTTGTCCAAATAATAGTAATAACACTATCTACAGCAAAAACTTCTCCTCCTGCAGGATAAACTACCGTTATTTCATTAGTTGACTTGATGGATAGAACACTATCACTTTCGGAATCTATTCCCGAATAATGTATTGATTCCACTCTAAACAACACCGAATCAGAATTAATAGTATTTGGAACAGAATAATTGAACGCTGAACCTGTGGTTGTAGCTAAAGTGCTCCAAGTAGTTCCGTTATCCATACTCATTTTCAATCTTACATTATTGTATGTACTTGAATACACACAACCAAAATCTCTTGTCCAACTAATCAACTTACTGGTACATCCAAACAACGTATCTTCAACAATTGGATTTAACTCCAAAGTTCTTTCCTTTATTGTAAATGGAGCATCACTAATATCAAATCTTAATAAATCTGAAACACTCAAAATCTTTACCATAACTTGATTAGAGGCTAAAGAGGCAGACACGTTATTCCAAGGGTAAGAGCCATCATTTGCAGTGCTTGACACCAAAGTATTCCAACTTAGCCCGTTATCAATTGAATATTCAATTCTCACGTTTGTATAAAAAGTAGATTGATCCCATCTTATCGTGTAATCACATTGTGGTAGGAAAGTTTCTCCTCCATTAGGATAAGTTAATTTTGGAGTCTTTTTTAGAATAGTAAATAAATTACTGTAATCTATTTTACAACTATTCGAATAATCCCTTACATAAACAGTTTTGTTGGACCCTGGACTATTAGGAATAGTGTATTGAACAGAATTACCTGTAATATTGCTCCCACCAGAAGTGTTATAAATTCCAGAAACTGTTGGTTTATTGGTCCAAGTAATTGTAATTACACTATCAGGAGCAAATATTTCTCCTCCCGAAGGATAAGTGACTGTAATCTCATCGGTTGGCTTAATTGATAACGTACTGTCCGATTGGGAACTTATTCCTCCATAATAAACCGATTCTACCCTAAACAATACCGAATCAGAATCGATTCCGTTAGGAACAGAATAAGTATAACCTGTACTTGTAACGTTAGAAGCTAATGAACTCCATGTAGTCCCATTATCCATACTTACTTTAAGATTAACTCTATTGTAAGTACTTGAATAAACACACCCAAAATTCCTCGTCCAACTTATTAATTTAGTTGTACATCCATACAGAGTATCTTCTGTTATTGGATTTAATTCTAATTCTCTTTCTTTAATAGTTAAGGGTCCATCACTAATATCAAACCTGGACAAATCAGAAACACTCAATACTTTAACTAAAACTTGAGTAGAGGCAAGAGTAGAGGATATATTATTCCAAGGATAAAAACCATCATTTGTTGTACTTGAAACCAAAGTATTCCAGCTTAACCCGTTATTTATCGAATATTCTATTCGAACATTGGTGTAAAATGTAGATTGATCCCATCTTATCGTATAATCACAAGCTGGTCTCCATATTTCTCCACCATTTGGATAGGTTAGTTTTGGAGTTTTAGGAAGAATAGTAAACAAATTACTGTAATCTATTTTACATCCGTTGTTATAATCACTCACGTATACTTTCTTGTCGGTTCCTGGAGTATTGGGAATAGTATACTGTCTGGCATTACCTGTTATGTTATTTCCTCCAGAAGAATTAAAAATTCCCGAAACAGAAGGTTTGTTTGTCCAAGTAATTGTAATCACACTATCT
>JBMYYT010000156.1:0-5962 GCA_049609665.1 Flavobacteriales bacterium
AAGTACTAAAAACTCTTATATATATCGAAATACAGCAGCACAGCTACTGCGTAGCGCATTCATTATTAAAAAAAACTATATTCTATAATTAATAAGCTTAATTATAGAATATAGTTTTTTTTGCTTCTAAACTCGAAATAGTATGATGAGCTTGCTCATAATATCTCCTTCTCTTATTGAGTAAAGTTTCGATTTTTCTTTCCAATTCTATTTCGGATAAACCAGCTAATAAAGGCCTTTGGACTTTGGCGTTTTTCAATCTATGAATCACACTTTTCGTATCAATTTCAAGATAAATTAATGTTCCTGACTTCAACATTCTGTTCAATCTATAATGATTACAAGGCATTCCTCCACCAGTCGAAATTACTTGCCTCCCTCCTCTTGCGATGATTTCTTTTAATGATTGAGTTTCTAATTTTCTAAATCCTCTTTCTCCTACTTCCTTAAAAATTTCTGAAATCGATATTCCCGTTTTTTGTTCGATGTAATTGTCGGTATCCGTAAAATTATAGCCCAGCTCTTTTGCAATTTTTTTACCTATTGTAGATTTTCCACTTGCCATAAAACCTATGAGGAATACTAAATCCGATTTGATAATCATACGCCAACAGGTTTGGTATTAGTTTTGGCGTACATCTCAAACCCCATAATCAAAATGGTAGATGAAATATTAATCCAAATCAACAAGACAATCAATGAACCTATGGAGCCATAAAGTTTGTTATACGAGTCAAAATTATCAATGTAATAACTCATTCCCATTGATGCCAAAATAATAAAAAGTGTTGCCCAAGTAGCACCCGCTGATAGTATCTTCCACTTTCTTCGGTTTATAAGAGCAACATTATACAACGTAGAGATAGAAATGATAAATAATACAAGAACAGCTACCCATTTCAAAATTCTAATTCCTATTGCTACATACTCACTTTCAAATACATAGGTTGAGATTAAATAATTAATTGCCGTTCCGCTGAACAAGATTAATGCAAAACCAACAATCATCATTATTGTAATAATTATCATTAAAAAGAAAGACATAATCCTTTGCTTGATTGGGTTCCTCTTCATTTCAATTTGATACGATTTTGAGAAGGTTGTTAATATCGAATTAATGATACTTGATGAATAATAAATTGTAAGGATAAACCCGACCGAAAGAAATCCAGTATGTTTTTTTAATATTAAATCTTCTATCGTTTGATTTATTATTTGCCCTACATTTGATGGTAAAATGGAAGTGATACTCTCCAACAAGTTGGACTGAAAATTGTCAATAGGAATATACGGAATCAACGAAAGAAGTAGAATAACTGCAGGAAATAAAGCAATGAAAAACCGAAAAGATATTGCCGCACTTTTTGTAGCTATATCACTTCTTGTAAAAGCTTCGTACAAGAATTTAAACGCTTCATAAACCGACATTCCTTCTAATCCAGGAAAGCTAATTTTCTTAAAAAGATTTCTAAAAAAATTAACTGGTTTAGAGTATCTTATGGAATCAAGTAATTTCTTGACTTCCATCTTACTTCAGTTTACCGATGTATTTCTGCATCTTTTCTGGAGTTGGGATTCTATTTTTATCCCATTTTCCATAGATAATTCCACCTTTTATCAATAATACTCCTGGGTTGGAACGAACAATCGTTTTAAGAACTTTATCATCCCCCGAAACAAACCCAAAATCAAGATTATTATTTTCTATAAAGCTATCAGCCAAATCCAATTTTGAAGTAGCTGCAACAAAGCTGTATCCTTTTTCATTACTCCAATTATACAATTCATTCACTTTGGAATAAGCTTTGGTTTTTGCTAAATTCAGATCCCAAGAAACAACCAGCAAGACATAGTTTTCGCTGTGCAAAATATGATTGGTAAGAGAATCACTATCATCAAATCTAAAATCAAGAACTTTCGGTTCGTGACCATAATATTCCGTTTCTGTCTTGAATGTTTTCTTTTTATATCCTGGGTAAGCTTCTTCTTTATACTCTGATTTCAACACTTCTATTTCTTCGCCAGTCTCCTCATTTACAAGAATATAAACAAACTCCCAATCTACCCACATTTTATCAGTCATGTAGTCTGTACTTTTAAAATAATCCCTCTCTTTGGTTTTCTTATTTTGTAAATAGTATAAAGAATAATAGATTGAGGGCAACAAATTAGCTCGCTTCATGGAATCATAAACCAAAGAATCTATTTGAGCAGAGTACATTTCTTTAAAAGAATACTCTATTTCTTCCAAGGCATATTGTTTGATATCTTGTTTGTCCATTTCAGAAGTAGCAGAATCCTGATAAGTACTATCCGCATTTAATACTGAATTAAGTTGGTTTTGTATTTCAGTTTGGTGTCCTGCCAATTTGGACGCATACATTCCTTCAGATATTTCATTCTTATAATCGTCAGAAGTTTTCATTAACTCAGGAATGTTATTTCCAACTGCATAAGGTCTGTAGTCTTTTACTGGCAAATATGTTAGCGTGTACCAAATAAAAATACTTGACATGGCAATTAGCATAGCAATTATAACCCAGTCTCTCCCTTTTTTGACATAAAACCACTTGATTAATAGATATAAAATGGAGGCAATTGCTAAGAACGCAACAGGCATCCACCAACCAAAAACTAACCCTCCGAAAACACCAGTAAAAATTAGTGACCCAGTTATTAAAATCTTGTCTTTCCGTTCATTGTTTAATTTTTCAGTTTTCCATCCAAAGAATAAGAAAATTGAAAGGATTAAAAGTACCATATCCTTCTGAAAGGATTCTATAGGTTCCAAAGAACGACCTAAGGATCCTTTAAGGGCATCTCCAAAACATCCACAATCCAATACACATTGCCTCTCTGTAGTCACGGTTTCTTCAACTCCCTCCGCATTGGTTGTAACATAAGTAACCATTTCGTGCGGATCGCATTGTGCAGTGTAATAAGTCAAAAATCCAAAAAAGATTAAAAACCCCGTGATTTTGATAACAGTTAGTTTATATCGTGTTCCAAAAATTAATGACAATCCCAAAACAACTTCAGCCACACAAACTAAAATTGCTAAAGGCAGAGCATAATCCGCAAACATTGTCCAAAAACCACCTAAAGCTGCAGGTTCAAAATATTCTTCTAATTTGTAAGAAAAGCCAAGAGCGTCATTGGCTTTAATTAATCCTGACACCACAAATACTGACCCTACTACAATTCGAGAAAGATACATTAGAACTCTTGCTAATTTTTTTAATGCTTTCATTTTAAACGGTTTAAATATTTATAAATTTAAGAATAAACTATTCCAAAAAAATGATACTAACTATTTTTTAACTCCTTCGCTCATTTGAATCAATGCAAATACAGCATAATTAATCATATCATAATAATTAGCGTCAATTCCTTCGCTCATTATCGTTGAACCTTCATTATCTTCAATTTGTTTGACTCTCAGTAACTTCATCAAGATCAAGTCGGTAAAAGAAGAAACACGCATATCTCTCCAAGCCTCTCCATAATCATGATTTTTTCTTTCCATTAATTTTTTGGCTTCAAGAAAATATTTCATGTATAAACTTTGAGCCAATTCAGTCTCCAATTCCATCTCAGTATTATCTTTCAGCTCAATTTGGATTATCGCCATTACACAATAATTGATAATCCCAATAAACTCATCTTCAATGCTCTCCCCTACTTTGTTAATCCCAGTCTCTTCAAGTGTTCTAATTCGTTGAGCTTTAATGAAAATTTGATCCGTAAGTGAACTCGTTCTCAGTATTCGCCAAGCCGTACCATAATCTTTGGTTTTTTTGGTAAAAATGTCTTCGCATTTACTTATAATTGTGTCGTATTGTTGAGAAGTATTCATCCTGATATTCGAATTATTAAAGTATGACAATTAACTGTAAAGGTAAATTATTAAATCTTGATTCCCCAATTGTAATGGGAATTTTAAATGTGACTCCCGATTCGTTTTATGATGGTGGAAATTTCATGAATACAGATGAAATAGTTAATCAAGTAAGAACAATTATTGGTGAAGGTGCGGCAATTATCGATTTGGGTGGAGTTTCCTCTCGTCCAGGAGCCGATGACGTAAGCCAAGAAGAAGAATTGGAAAGAGTTATTCCTGCAATTAATCTGATAATTTCAGAGTTTCCTGAGGCATTGATTTCAGTTGATACATTCCGGAGTGAAGTAGCTAAACAATCTATAGAAGCCGGTGCTTGTATAATTAACGACATTACTGCAGGAGAAGGAGATTCGAAGATGTTTGAGACTATCAGAGAGTTGCAAGTGCCCTATTGCATCATGCATAAGCAAGGAAGTTCCGCGGAAATGCAGAATAACCCAATTTACAAGAATGTTACAGAAGATATCTTCTACTATTTATCAGAAAAACTAAACGAATTAAAGCAATTGGGAGTAAATGATGTGATTCTTGATCCTGGATTTGGATTTGGAAAAACAGTGGAACACAATTACCAATTACTCAATCAACTTTCTCATTTCAAAAACCTTAACACACCTATATTGGTAGGAGTTTCAAGAAAATCAATGATTCAAAAAGTGTTGGATACAACATCAGAAAATTCATTAAACGGTACAACAGCCTTGCATGCTTTTGCCCTTCAAAATGGGGCAAATATCTTGAGAGTTCATGATGTGAAAGAAGCAGTTGAAACTATTAAACTTTATAATAAATTACTAACAAAATGATTCGTCATTGCTGCGAAGGCAGGAATGACTAAAAAAATTAAAAAAATGAATAAACTACTACTCTCTCTTTTATCGATTACTTTGCTGTTTTCTTGTACATTAACTCAAGAACCTGACTTTGTTAAATTAGACAACTATCAGGTGTTAACCATCAATAAAAACGATGTGAAACTTCAAGCCAATGCGTATTTCAAAAATCCAAATGATGTGGGTTGTGAAGTAGTTGACACGGAGATTAAGGTTTTTGTTAATGATTTATACATCAGTGATGTAAAACAAGCCAACTTAATAGAATTGGAGGCAAAGAATGAGTTTTTTGTTCCGTTAAAAGTTTCCATTCCATTGAATAAAATTTCGAAAGATAAATCGGGAATGCTTGGCGGAATGTTATCAGTGTTGACCAATAAAAACGTAAAAATTAAATATAAAGGTTTTGTGACAATCAGAAAAGCGGGTATCCCCTATGATATTGAAGTTATAGGAGAAGAAGTAATTAAAGAGTTTAAAAAATTATAACCAATAATTTATAAATCCAATCAAAAATACCTACATTGAAGGATAAACAAAATTTAAAAAAAATATTATGAAAAAGACGTTATTAATTGCTATCGCTACAGCTGGATTATTATACTCATGTGGTGGTGGACCATCAGCAGAAGAATTGAAAGCTGGAGCCGAAAAAATGTGTAGTTGTATGGCTGATAAATCAGCAGAGAATGCTGAAATGAGTGAAGATATGGTAGACAAAAAGGTAAGTATGGATTATACAACTTGCTCATTAGGTGTAGTTGGCATGGGAATAGATCCTACTTCTGAGGACTTTACAAAAGCAATTGACGCTAATTGTGCTGAACTAAGCGCTCAACAAGCAGCTTATGTGAGCACTATGAAAAAATAATCGAAACCTTATAAAGGCTTAAAAAATCCGAATGATTTGATTCAATCGGATTTTTTTATTTCAAGAAAATTAATACTTTCATCTACCACCATTTTTAAATCCTCTGGTAATTCATTTTTATCATAAGGATGATACGAGCCGAAAGTATGGGTGGCATCTTCAATTAGTATGAGTTGAGAAGTTGGAATCCACTTATCAAGATTTGTGGCTTCTTCTTCCCTTACTGCTATGTCTTTACGCCCATGGATAACGCAAAAAGGCACTTTTATTTTTTGTGAAATCTTCTCGATATCTAAAAACTCTTTATTGAGAATTGTATTCTCTTTGAATTGGTAATAAAGAGACATATTTTGCTTC